>CBDUSV010000179.1:0-6133 GCA_965369885.1 uncultured bacterium | reverse complement strand
ATGGCGTATTCGGCGGCGGGCTTGGGCACCGCGGCGCCGCTGGCCTCAAGGCCGAAGTCCTGGCCGGCCATCAGCTCCCAATAGCTGATCTGCTGGTTGCCCTGGGGGTTCTTGATGGTGCCGTCCTCGACAATCAGGCCTTCCGCCGCCACCTCCCACTCCTTGGCGGCGAGGGCGATCATGAAAAACCGTGCCTCGGCGGTGACCTGGCGCATGGCGCCGCCGGAATCCTCGATCGAGCCGCTGCCGGCGGTGATGCGCTCGTCCGGGGTCTGGCCGGTGTCGGCGGTGACCACCCGGATGCGCTCAAGGGCGACATCGAGCTCTTCCGCCGCGATCTGGGCGATGGCGGTGCGGATGCCCTGGCCGATCTCGGCCTTGCCGGTGAAGACGGTGATGGTGTCGCCGCTATCGATGCGCAGCCAGGAATCGAGACTGGGGTCCTTGCCGAGATTGCCGGGAAGTTTCACGCCATTCATCACGCCATCTCCCGCTGGGCCTGCTTGATCGCCTTGATCACCCGGTGATGGGAGCCACAGCGGCAGAGATTGTGGGCCAGCGCGGCGCGGATCTCGAAGTCACTGGCCTTGGGGTTGTGGTCGAGAAGCGCCTTGGCCTCGATGATGATGCCCGACGTGCAGTAGCCGCATTGCGCCGCCTGGTGATCGAGGAAGGCGCGCTGCAGGGGATGGAGGTTTCCCACCGTGCCCAGCCCTTCCAGGGTGGTGATGTCCTTGCCCACGGCCTCGGCGACGGTGACGGAGCAGGAATTCACCGCCTCGCCATCGATGAGGACATTGCAGGCGCCGCATTGTTCAACACCGCAGCCGTATTTGGCGCCGTAAAGCCCAAGATCATTGCGCACCACGTACAACAGCGCGGTGTCGGGCTCGACCTCGACGGCGTGCGTTTTCCCGTTCACCCTGAGCGCGAATTTTTCGGACATTGATACTCCCCAGCCATTCGTTTTTTCGGCGCACTTTGTTTTTACGCTGTGCGAACGGAATTTGCCCGCGCGTCCAAGGCAAGTCAAGGCCGCGCGGCAGGGTTCCGCCTTCGTTCATATGCCCGCGCCTGACTGCATACGTTCGTATGCAAGAACCGGTGTTTCCAAAAAGCCGGAAAAATGTTATGGGGTTAAAGAAGTGCGAGTTGATAACAATCGTACCAGTTTTCATAAACGCTTTATCTCAGGGAGGAATGCCATCATGGCGGAGCGTATTGCCCTCAATGTCAACGGCAAGTCCCATACGGTCGAAGTCGACCCGGACATGCCATTGCTCTATGCGTTGCGGAACGATCTCGGTCTCAGCAATCCCCATTTCGGTTGTGGCTTGGCGCAATGCGGCGCCTGCACGGTGCATGTCGACGGCGAAGCGGTGCGCTCCTGCGTGACGCCGGTGTCGTCGGTCAAGGGCGCCAAGGTCACCACCCTGGCCGGTCTCGGCACGGCGGAAAAACCCCATCCCTTGCAGAAGGCCTTCGTCGACGAACAGGTCCCCCAATGCGGCTATTGCCTCAATGGCTGGATCATGACCGCCGCGGCCTATCTCAAGAAGAACCCCCACCCCAACGACAAGCAGATCCGCCAGTCTCTGGTTGGCCTCAAATGCCGTTGCGGCGTCCATATGGGCATCATTCGCGCCATCAAGCGCGTCGCCAAGGCCTAGGGAGGAAATCACGATGACACTCATCAAAGACTATGTCATGACGCGCCGCAGCGTCCTCAAGGGCGCCGGCGCATTGGTGGTCACGATCTCGACGCCGATCTCGTTGACACCGGGCACCGCCCACGCGGCGCTGGCGGCAGCGAAGCCGGCACTCACCCCGGACGAGTTGTCCTCTTTCGTCAAGATCGCCGAGAACGGCCAGGTCACGGCGTTCTTCGGCAAGATGGACATGGGCCAGGGCGTCGATGTCGCCATTGGCCAGATCGTCGCCGAAGAACTTGATGTGCCGTTCTCGGCCATGAAGGTGGTGATGGGCGATACCGCCACCACCGTCAACCAGGGCGGCGGTTCCGGCTCCACCGGAATCCAGCGCGGCGGCATCCCGTTGCGCAACGCCGCCGCCGAGGCCAGGCGCATCCTGGTGGAGATGGCCGCCAAGCACTTCAAGGTTCCGGTCGCGAAGCTTGAGACCGCCGACGGTTTCGTCAAGGTCAAGGGCACGTCGAAGAAGATCGCCTACGGCAAGCTGATCGGGCGCAACCACTTCAACGTCAAGCTCAAATGGAACAAGCGCATGGGCAACCGGCTCAAATCCGTCGGTGTCGCCAAGCCCAAATCGCCCGATGAGTACAAGGTCGTCGGCAAGTCGATGCCGCGCTTCGACGTCCCCGGCAAGGTCTATGGCACCCTTGATTTCATCACCGACATCAAGGTGCCGGGAATGGTCCATGGCCGGGTCATCCGCCCCAAGCGGGCGGGCGCCAGACCGCTCGGCGTCGATGAAAGCTCGATCAAGAACATTCCAGGGGTCCAGGTGGTGCACCACAAGGACTTCATCGGCGTCGTCGCCGACAAGGAATGGGACGCCATCCGGGCGGCGGAGCAGCTCAAGGTCAAGTGGTCCAAGGTCAAGGCCCCGTTCCCCAACCAGGATGCGATTTACGACTACATCCGCAAGGCGCCGGTTCTGAAGGCCAAGAAGAAGGCCAAGGATGAAGGTGATGTGGACAAGGCCATCAAGGGCGCGGCCAAGGTGATCGAGGCCGAATATGAATGGCCGTTCCAGTCCCATGCATCCATGGGTCCGGCGTCGGCCATCGCCGATATCAGGGAAAATGAGGCGACCATATGGACCGGCTCCCAGAAACCCCACTATTCCAGGAACGGCATCGCCAAGCTCGTGGGTATGAAGAAGGAGCAGGTCCGCGGCATCTGGATTCCGGGGCCCGGGTCCTACGGCCGCAACGATGCCGGTGACGGCGCCCATGACGCCGCCATGTTCTCCAAACTGGTGGGCAAGCCGGTGCGGGTCCAGGGCATGCGCTATGAGGGCACCGGTTGGGACCCCAAGGCGCCGGCCTCGGTTCATCCCTTGCGCGCCGGGCTCGATGCCCAGGGCAACGTCATCGCCTACCACTTCCATTCCAAGGCGTTTGACCGCCAAAATGTGCGCTCCAACGAGGCCAGTCCGAGCTACACCCTGGCCGGGCACCTCACCGGCGCCAAGTTGACGCCGAGGAAGTTCTTCCGCACGCCGGCGGAATCCTATTCCTTCCCCAACAAGCGGGCGGGGTGGGAGATCATCCATCCGCTGCTCGAGCGGGCGTCACCGTTGCGGACGTCCCATTTCCGCGATCCCCTGGGGCCGCAGCTGCATTTCGCCAGTGAATCCTTCATCGACGAGATGGCGCTGGCGGCGGGCGCGGATCCGGTGGAATTCCGCCTCAAATACATCAAGAAGAAAATCGACGCCCAGGTCGTCAGGGTGGCGGCGGAAAAGGCCGGCTGGAAGCCACGGGTCGGCGCCCAGGGCAAGCCCGGCGGCACCAGTACGGTGTCGGGCCGGGGTATTGGCTATGCCCAGCGCAATGGCGCGGTGCTTGCCATCGTCGCCGAGGTCGAGGTCGACCGCAAGACCGGGCGGGTGTGGCCACGCAAGTTCACCATCGCCCATGAATGCGGCCTGATCATCAATCCCGACGGGCTGCGCCGTTGCATCGAGGGCAACATCGTCATGGCCACCAGCCGGATGCTGTGGGAAGAGGTCAATTTCGACAACGAGATGGTCACCAGCGTCGACTGGGAAACCTATCCAATCCTCGAATCCATGGAGGCGCCGGAAGAGATCGATATCGTCCTCATCGACCGGCCCAACATCATGCCCAAGGGCGCCGGAGAGCCGTCGACACGGCCGGTTTCCGGCGCCATCGCCAACGCGTTCTTTGACGCCACCGGTGTCAGGCTGCGCCGGGCGCCGTTCACGCCTGCCCGCGTCAAGGCCGCCTTGGGCTAGGCAAGTTCATTAACTTCACGGAATGGCGGGTGCCGGGCCTCCGGCGCCCGCTTTTTCTTGACTGTTGATAGCCATAAAACCATGGTCAATCCTGGAAAAACACGCTTTAGGGGAACTTGATGGCTGAAGACGGCATCGGTGTGGCGGTCAAGCGCGCCGAGGATCTGCGATTCATCACCGGCCTTGGGCGCTATACCGCCGATCTTGACTTGCCGGGCCAGGTTCATGGCGTTTTCCTGCGCTCGACCCGGGCCCATGCCCGCATTGATGGCCTCGATATCGCCGCAGCCTTGGCGGCGCCAGGAGTGGTCGCGGTGTTCACCGGCGATGACATCTCGGCCGACGGCATCGGGTCGATTCCCTGCGGCTTCGCTCCCGACAAGGGCCCCATGGCCGAGCCGCCCAGGCCGGCCCTGGCCCAGGGCAAGGTGCGTTTCGCCGGCGATCTGGTGGCCCTGGTGGTGGCCCGGACCATCGATGCCGCCAAGGATGCGGCCTTGCTCATCACCGTCGATTATGACGATCTCGGGGCCGCGGTCTCGCCATCCGACGCCCTGGCCAAAGGCGCGCCGGTGCTCCACGAAGATGCCCCCGGCAATGTCTGTTTCCAATGGCAGCTTGGCGACAAGGCGGCCACCGATGACGCCTTCGCCAAAGCCGATCACGTGGTCAAGCTCGACCTGGTCAACAACCGCAAGATCCCCAACGCCATCGAGCCCCGCGCGGCGATTGCCGCCTATGACCCCGCCGCCGGCGCCTATACCCTTTACCTGGCGAGCCAGAACCCCCATGTGGCGCGGCTGTTGCTGGCCGCTTACGTCCTGCAAATCCCCGAACATAAGCTCCGCGTCGTCTCACATGACGTCGGCGGCGGCTTCGGCTCCAAGATCCCGCTTTACCCCGAAGAGGCGGTCATCACCTGGGCGGCGGGCAAGATCGCCCGGCCCATAAAATGGACGGCGGACCGCGCCGAATCTTTCCTCGCCGATACCCATGGCCGCGACCATGAAACCCACGCCGAGCTTGCCCTTGATAAGGACGGCAATTTTCTCGGCCTTCGTGTCGCCACCTTGGCCAATATGGGGGCCTATCTCTCCACCTTCGGGCCCATGATTCCCACCTACCTGTACGCCACCCTGCTCGCCGGCCAGTACAAGACCCCGGCGATACACTGCGCCGTCACCGCGGTGTTCACCACCACCGCCCCGGTCGATGCCGAGCGCGGCGCAGGGCGCCCCGAAGCGACCTTTGTGGTCGAGCGCCTGGTCTCCAAGGCGGCGCGGCAACTGGGGCTCGATCAAGCCGATCTGCGGCGCCGCAACATGATCGCCGCCGATGCCTTCCCCTACCAGACCCCGGTGGTGGTGACCTACGACAGCGGCAATTACGCAGCGCTGCTTGATGAGGCGCTGAAACGCGCCAAGGTCGGCGACTTCGAAAAGCGCCGCGCCGATGCGGCGGTGGGCGGCAAATTGCGCGGCCTCGGGTTTTCCGGCTATATCGAGGCCTGCGGCCTGGCGCCCTCCGCCGTTGCCGGCGCCATCGGCGCCCGCGCCGGGCTGTTCGAGGCCGCCGAGATCCGCTTCAATCCCACCGGCAGCGTCACCCTGTTCACCGGCACCCAAAGCCAGGGCCAGGGCCATGAAACCTGCTTTGCCCAGATCATCGCCGAGCGTCTCGGCATCCCCTTCGGCGATATCGAGATCGTCCATGGCGACACCGACCGCGGGCCCTTCGGCATGGGCACCTATGGCTCGCGGTCGCTGGCGGTCGGCGGCTCGGCGATCGTCAAGGCCGCCGACAAGATCGTCGCCAAGGGCAAGCTGATCGCCGCCCATCTGCTGGAAGCCGAGGCGCAAGAGATTTCCTTCGAGGCCGGGTCCTTCAAGGCCGCCGGCACCAACCGCAGCGTCACCATGGCCGAGGTCGCCTTCGCCGCCTATGTGCCCCACAATTACCCCTTGGATAAGCTCGAACCGGGGCTAGATGAAACCGCCTTTTACGACCCGGCCAATTTTACCTTCCCGGCCGGTTGCCATATCACCGAGGTCGAGATCGACCCGGAGACCGGCGCCGTCGAGATCGTCAACTGGGTCGCGGTCGATGATTTCGGCCGGATCGTCAACCCGATGATCGTCGAGGGCCAGGTCCATGGCGGCATCGCCCATGG
>CBDUSV010000178.1:0-6239 GCA_965369885.1 uncultured bacterium | reverse complement strand
CGAGATCGCGGGGATCGGTGATCCGCCCGGTAATCGCCGCCGCCGTGGCGGTCTCCGGGCTGCACAGATAGACACTGTCGTCGGCGTTGCCCGACCGGCCGGGGAAATTGCGCGGCACCGTGCGCAGCGAGTTCTTGCCGGTGGCGGGCGCCTGGCCCATGCCCATGCAACCGTTACAGCCCGCCTGGTGGAGCCGGCCGCCGGCCTTGATCAGATCGGTGAGATCGCCGGACCGCATTAAATCCATCAACACCTGGCGGGTCGACGGATTGATGTCGAAAGAGACCTCGGGGTGCACCTGGCGGCCCCGGACCATGGCGGCGGGCACGGCGAAATCACGGAACCCCGGATTGGCCGACGATCCGATATAGGCCTGGTAGACCGGCTCTCCCGCCACGTCCGCGACCGGTACCACATTGTCCGGGCTGCCCGGGGTGGCGATCAGCGGCACCAGGGCTGAGAGATCGATCTCATCATGGTGGTCATAATCGCAGCCCTCATCCGGGCTAAAGGCGATGAAATCCGCTTCGCGGCCATGGGCCTTGAGGAAGGATTTGACCGTCCCGTCGGCGGGAAACAGCGATGAGGTGGCGCCGAGCTCGGTCCCCATGTTGCAGATCACGTGCCGGTCCATGGCGCCGAGACCGTCGATGCCGGGGCCGTAATATTCGATGATGCGCCCGACCCCGCCCCTGACCGTGTGGCGGCGCAGCATTTCCAGGCTCACGTCCTTGGCGCTGACCCAATCGGCGAGCGCGCCGGTAAGCCGTACCCCCATGATCTCGGGCATGCGGATGGCGAGGGCATCGCCCGCCAGCACCGTCGCCACCTCGACCGAGCCGGCGCCGATCGCCAGCATGGCCAGGGACCCGGCCGATGGGGTGTGGGAATCGGCGCCAACCAGAAACTGGCCGGGAATCCCCAGCCGTTCCATGTGCACCGGGTGGGAGATGCCGTTGCCGGGGCGCGAGAAATGAACCCCGAAGCGCTGGGCGGCGGATTGCAGGAACAAATGGTCGTCCGGGTTCTTGAAGTCGGCCTGGATCAGATTGTGGTCGACATACTGACACGCCACGCCGACCTTGATGCGGTCCAAGCCAATGGCTTCCAGGGCCAGCATGGTCAGCGTCGAGGTCGCGTCCTGCAACAGCACCTGGTCGACTTCGAGGCGGATTTCCGTGCCCGGCTCCATTTCACCTTCGCAAAGATGGGCCGCGATCAGCTGGCGGGCGAGATTTAGTGGTTTTGCCATGGTGCGGTTCCCAATCTTATACCCTGTGCGGCCTCAGACCCTGAACTTGGCGAGGCCGGACAGGTCCGGCGCCTCGGCGATGGTGAGGCAGAACTCAAGCAACTCATCGCCCAGCCCCCTATCCCAGCCGCCGTAGGCGATGTTGGCCTTGAACTTGGTGATCAGTTCGTCGCGGGTCAGCGGTTCGCGCTGGCCGCCCCGCATGTGGGGCTGGTCGAGCTCCTTGACGCTGCCGTCGGTGAAGGTGACCCGGATATGGCCGGTATAGTTCACCGGGTATTCGTTCTCCGGGTCGATGACATAGGAAATTTTGCGGCAGAGTTCGAGGATCCTGGGGTCCTTGGCCTTGGCTTCGGTGAACTGGTCGAGCCCGGCGTCGCCATCGAAGAAGCCCACCGCCATGCAGAACGGCATGGAGAATTTCGCCGCATAGCCCGACGGCGGGTCGTGCTTGTCGGCCAAGGGCTCCCACAGCCGCCCAACCAGGCCTTCGCCGGTCTTGCACACCACATGGTCGATCTCGTCCGGGTCGATGTCTTGCTTGGCGAGGCGGATCATGCAGTCGATATAGGGGTGGATCATGGTGCCGCAGGCATAGGGCTTGAACGCGATCTTCTCCATGAACCATTCATCACCCAGGGTCTTGCTGGCAATGTCGTAGCGCGGTGCGTCACAGGACGGGGCGAAGGCATGGAAGAAATTGTGGGCGCCCTCGAACACCGTGCGCGGGGCGAAGAAGTCCTGGCGCCCCCACAGCGCCGCCTTGAGGCCAGACTGGGCCGCCCAGCCCGGATGGAGGCGCTTGGTCCAGGCCCCATCGGTGAGATATTCCAAGATCCCCGATGACAGTGACCCGGCGATGCCGAGCGCCATGGTCATCTGGTGGCGGTTGAGGCCGAGCGCCCTGGCCGCGCCGACGGTGCCGCCCAGGGTGCCGATGACGCCGACCGGGTGAAAGCCGGCATGGTGGATCGCCCCCGGCGCCACGTGGTTGAAGCGGCAGATCGCCTCCAGGCCGCAGACGATGCCGGCCAGGGCATCGGCGCCGGTGCGCCCGAAGCGTTCCGCCGCCGCCAGCACCGCCGGGATGACCATGGCGCCGACCCGGATCGGCGCCCCTTCCAGGGTGTCGTCGAAATCCTCGCCATGGGTGGCGACACCGTTGACCACCGCCGCACCCGCCGCATCCAGCCCGCGGCCATGGCCGATGGCGGTGCAGGGGCCATCGCCGTCACAGCCATCGATCACCTTGGCGATGTAATCGGTCTCGCGCGCCGCGATGCAGAGCCCGGCCATGTCGAGAAGATCATTGATGGCGATCTCGCGCGCCTTGGCGGGGATATCGTCGAGCCCAAGCCCGGCGAGGCGGCCGGCCATGGCCTCGGACAGGGTTTCGGATACGGTTTCACTGGGGGACTCACTGGGGGGCATGGAACGCCTCGAATGGTGGTCTGGGACTGTCTCGGCTTTGCGGTTTCAAGATAGCGCATTTATAACCGTGATGACCAAGGATCATGGCCAGGCCCCATGGCCATTCCCCAGGCACTTGACCTTGATGGACATGTTCTGCCAGATATGCGCCATCCCGTGGCCGGCTTGAGGGGCCGCGAACTTTTAGGGGGAACTTGCAGGCGGCGATGGCCCGCCAGGAATCGACCGATCTATCACCGCGGAGGGGTGGCCGAGTGGCTGAAGGCGCTGGTTTGCTAAATCAGTATACGGGGTAACTCGTATCGTGGGTTCGAATCCCACCCCCTCCGCCAGCTTTTTCCTCTCCTTCTCCCGGTGCGCTCGGCTTTTGTGCGGCGGCGCGCAGCCGGGTAATCAGTTACGTGGTTGTGGCTAACGGTGCATTTTCCTATCACCATAGGGCGGATTCGAACCATTGGTCGCATAATTGTACGATATGGAATGCCGGATTCGGCTGCCCCTATCATTTTGCAGTTAGTCTGATGGCATGGACACCCCCTGTCCCGGCGTCAGTTGCGCCATAGTGGAAGTTGGTGAACTTCATTAACAGGGGGCGTCCATACATGACAATGCCGATGGTTCGCATCCGGACATGCTACACTGAAAAAATGATTGAAGTCAGAGCGCTTAGCGTGAAAATGCCAGTTAAGGAGATGAATTATGCCCTTCATGCTTAAGATCCAATGGGACCTCAAGGAAGGTAGTGAGGCCGACTTTAAGGCTAATCAAGAGAAACTTTGCGCAGTGATGCACAAACACCCGGGCGTAATTTGCTACCACGTTGATTACCCGTCTGACGGCGTGAGCCAGTGGACAGAGATTTATGCCACCAATGAAAGTTTCAAGGCCCATCTGGCAAATGAGAATGGCAAGGAACCCCTCGGTACATGCATCGATGCTAGCGAGAAAATCACTTGTCAATGTTGGGGCGATCCGGATGAGGGATCCCGAGAAATTCTTGCCGGATTTGGCGCGACATACCATGAGACAGGGAATAACGCCTTCGTACTGAACCCACGTGCCGACAAGGACTCGTTGGTGTAAGCCCGGCGCAGCAGGGCAGCGTGATCGGGCTGGTCGTGGGGACAACAATTGATCGGGGCCGATTCGCCTCATCAATCATTTCCTATCTCAAGTCACTTTCAACCACCGACTAGAGGAAAAGACCGGAAAGCAACCATGGCCAAAGCAATTCACACCATGATCCGCGTTGTGGATGAGCAACAGTCAGTCGACTTCTACAAGAATGCGTTCGACCTCGCTATTGAGGCGCGTTTCGACTTCGACGACTTCACCCTGGTCTATCTTCGCAATCCGGAAGCGGACTTCGAGATCGAATTGACCGTCAACAAGGACCGAGCGGAACCCTACACCCACGGAGACGGCTACGGTCACGTCGCGGTTGCGGTCGACGATCTGAACAGCGAGCACAAGAAGCTGACCAAACTAAGACTCAATCCAAATCCCATCAAAGAGTTCCACCGCGAGGGCAGCTTGATGGCCCGGTTTTTCTTCATCCAGGATCCGGACGGTTACAAGATCGAAGTGCTTCAAAAACACGGACGCTACAAATGAGCTCAAACCTCCTGACCTGCCCTCAATGATTGGTCCAATAGCTATGTTTGTCAAAATGGCTTTGGAGGGAAGGCTGTGCGGCTGGGTACGGCAAACACTTGAAGCTGTTGAAAAAGTCCGAGGGTGCAAAATTTTTAAAACATTGATTCAAAGTTCGGGATTTTTTTGATTCATTATTATTGTAAGCGCGACTGGCATGCACGATCGTTGCGCGAAAATCATTGGCCCCGACTTTTTCAACAGCTCCACTTCTTTTCGGTTCTTTAATCGCGAGCCGGATGTCAAGCTCTCCGTTATGCGTCTCTGCCGGGTCCAAGGTTCTTTCCGTGGTCGGGATAGGCCCACCACACGATGGTGTCAGAGGCGTGGCGTCTCAATGTACAGGCCGGAGTCATCCCGATGACGTGGGTTACCGTCTGTGCCGAGCTTCAGGGTGATTGGCGGAACGACACGGGCGAAGAGTTGGCGCGGGTCATGGGCGAACACCTGACGTTCTATGGGAACGTCATCGGCAGCTACACCGCTGCGAAATCACAGTAAGTCCTGGCTCAACGTTCTTCTATAGCCTCATCCTTTATTTATCGATGACCTGAAATGGAAAAGAACCGGCGATGAACCAGGCGACGCAGCGACGTTAAAGGCTTCGCGGCGTTACGGCAACAAACGCCAAAGGATCGGGCATCAGTCCAGAAGGAAACCGGCGTGGTGGGCAAAGTGGTCCTTCATGAAACTTGCGATGAAATAATACGAATGGTCGTAACCCTCCTGCATGCGGAGGCGAAGCGGCTGACCCGCTTTCCCGCAAGCCTCGGTGAACAGGTGGGGCTTCAACTGTTCTTCCAAAAATTGGTCCGCCGTGCCCTGGTCGATCAGGATTTCGCCGGGAATCCCCGCACCGCCGTTAATCAGCGCCGTCGCATCGTAGTCTTCCCAGGTTTTACGGTCCGGGCCCAGGTAACCGCCAAGCGCCTTTGTCCCCCACGGACATTGGGTGGGGGCAACAATAGGAGAAAAGGCGGAAACGGACCGGAAGGTTTCCGGATTTCGAAGCGCGATGGTCAACGCCCCATGCCCGCCCATGGAATGGCCAAAGATACCCTGGCGATCATCGCGCGCCGGAAAGTGACCGAACACCAGCGCCGGCAGCTCATCGACCACATAGTCGTACATGTGGAAATGCACAGACCAAGGCGCCTCGGTCGCATTCACATAGAATCCCGCTCCCTGCCCGAAGTCATAGGCGTCGTCGTCCGGCACGCCGTCGCCCCGGGGGCTGGTATCCGGGGCGACCACGATCAAACCGTATTCGGCCGCCAGGCGCTGGGCACCGGCCTTGACCGTGAAATTTTCCTCCGTACAGGTCAAACCCGAAAGCCAAAAGAGGACCGGACGGGGTCCGCTTTCAGCCTGCGGGGGAACGAAGACACTGACCCGCATGTCGCAATCCAACGTCCTTGAGCGATGGCCATAGATTCCTTGGACGCCGCCGAACGCACGATTTTCGCTAATTGTGTCAATTGTCATGACCGACACTTTCCTTCCCCTGAGAAACCAAAGGCAACGACACCTGCGTCCCTGAAACAACAGATCTAGCGTCTGTGTCGGCGCCCTAAAACCCAAAATCCACCTGAAGCACGATATCATTTTGTTGGCGGTCAACGAAAAGTGTTCCGCCTTCAATCCTTGGACATGAGGAAAGCGCCCGGACTCGGGACCGGCGGATCTGGCCGAGCGGGGCGGTGGGCGTTTCCAGGGCCGGACCCAAAATTCACCGAGACTCCGGCAGCGGGTCCGGGCATAATTGAGGAAAGGTTATAAAAAGCCATTGTGAACAAGCCGATCGGGGAGGGAATCATGGATGTACGCGCCGCCGTTGCCTTTGAGGCAGGCAAACCCCTTTCAATCGAAACGGTGAGCCTCGACGGCCCCAAGGAAGGCGAAT
>CBDUSV010000177.1:0-6349 GCA_965369885.1 uncultured bacterium | reverse complement strand
TCTCAAAGACAGGGTAACCTTCCCACCCGATCCCAATCCCCGGGTGCCCAAGCTGGTGGCGCCGCCGGGCAGTTGGGACACCCATTTCCATGTTTACGGCCCGCCCCATGTCTTTCCCTACACCGAATCACGCGCCTACACGCCGCCGGCGGCGCCCGTCGAACACTATCTTTTGATCAATTCAGCCCTGGGGTTGGAGCGCGGCGTCATCGTCCAGCCCGCGGTCCACGGCACCGATACCCGGGTGACGGTCGACGCGGTGGCGAAGTCGGATGGCCGGCTGCGCGGAATGATCCGGGTTGATCCCGAGTTGACGGTCGAACGGGTGAGGGCGTTGCATGCGGGCGGAATTCGTTCCTTGCGATTCCCGGTGGCGCGCGAACACGGCAACAAGTTTAACCCCGAGCTGTTCCACAAGACCGTTGCGGTCATCGAGACCAAGTCCTGGATCGTCGACATGCAGATCAATGATGACGTCATCCATGAGAATGCCGACATGATCCGCAAGGTGCCGCTGCCCGTCATTATCGACACCTGGGGCCGGGTCGACCCTTTGAAAGGTTTCGGCCAGGCCGGATTCCTGACCATCCTCGACCTGCTGGCTGAATCAAATGTCTATCTCAAGATTCATGGCGCCAACCGCTACCTGGATCGCGGTGTGCCCTTCGAGAAGCTGGTGGAGATGGCCCGCATCCTGATTGCCAAGGCGCCGGACAAGATCCTTTGGGGAACCGATTGGCCCCATTCCCTGATCTTCGAGCCGCGCCACATGCCCAACGACGCGGACCTGCTCGACATGCTGCTCGACTTCGCCCCCGATGAGGCCGACCGTGAAAAGATTCTGGTCACCAACCCGAAGCGGCTGTTCGACTTCGACTGAAGGCGACGGCGCATCTGTCGGCGACGTCGGGGTGGTTTGCCGGGTGGGTGAGGATCGTTTTGCCGTGGCCAAGGGTTTAGGTGATGGTGGATTGTTCCCGCCCTGTTCACGTGACGGAAACCCCCCCTAAAAATTGCAATTCGGGGGCTTGAACAACCGAGGCTTACCGCTCAGCGGTGGAGGGGGACGGAAATCACTTCTTTTCCGTGCACTTAGATGTTCCTGTAGGGCAGGGACAGCAATATAAACCGTAGTCAAGAAAGATTGGAAACAACACCCACAGCTCCTAACAGGAGAACGGTGATTGCGATTACCCCCGCCACTATAACTGCGTATTTTTGCTCGTAGTGTTCTGCCATCACGACCGCCCTCGATTCAAATTCTGTCTTAATAACGGCCCCGACAGAACGGGTGCCAAGACCGCCAGTGTGCCGAGGCCAGCGCAAGCATACTTTTTCTACACATTGTGCCCTCCCTCGAAAAACCACTGAATTCATGAAAACCGGGCACAATCATAGCATATTCCCATAAAGGTTATATGGTTAAGATGGCTCACGCGGAAATGCGTTGCCGCTCCCGCTCCCGCTGAACATGCGGGTGCTGAAGGCGGAGTCAGGGTACGGCAATCGCTGCATTTCCGTATATGGAGACATCGCGTGTGGTCACAAAATCGACCTGATTCTGCCCTGAAACAGGCTGAACCCATCCCGCCATTGGAAAAAGGAATGTGGTGCCCCCGTCAGTCGCCCCCCATCAGTCGAACCCATAGAGGCGTGCCGGGTTGTCGACCAGGAGCTTGTGCTGGGTTGCCGCGTCGTCCACATAGGTTGGGATCAGATCGACCAGGTCTGCGTCGTTGACCGGACCCCGGGGACCCACGCCGGGGTGAGGCCAATCGGTGCCCCACAACACCCGGTCGGGCGCGAGCTTTATCAGGGCGCGGGCAATCTCCGCCGCGTCGGCAAACGGATAGGCTTGCTTCGAGATCTTCTCGATGGCCGAGGTCTTGACCCACCCGTTGCCGTCTTGAATGTGCTTAGCCACCATGCGGAATGTAGCCTGATCGGTGCCGCCGGTGGCGGGATCGATCCCGCCGAAGTGGTCGAGCACGACCGGGACCGGCAAGCCCTCCAGCAAATCGGCGTAAGTCAGAATCCCATCGCCCTTGAAGTGAAGCAGGATGTGCCACCCGAGCGGGGCAATACGGCCGGCCAGGCGCCGAATTGCATCGCCATCGAGGGGTGCGCCATCAAGGGTCGGGCTGAAACGGACACCGCGGACACCGGCGCCGTGCAGATCTTCAAGCCGCGCGTCGGTGATCGCGGTGTCGACCAGGGCGATGGCACGGTATTGGCGTGCCCCGGTTGACCCAGTTTTCCCAGTTTTCATGGCGTCGAGGGTGACCGCAAGGTCGGTTCCGTGGGCGGGGGGATGGACAATGACGCAGCGGTCGGCGCCAATCTTTTGGTGCATGATCTCGAGCGCGGCCTTCGGCGCTTCAAACGAGCGCTGCCGGCGTTCCGGCACAAACGGAAAGCGATCCGCCGGGCCGTAGACATGAACGTGGCAATCGCACGCCCCGGGCGGCAGGGTAAAGCGCGGCTTCAAGGTGTTCGGGTCCGGGCCGCCTCGCGGGTCCCACGCCGGGCCCACCTTGTTTTCATCCATGGGGTGCTCATCCATGGGCGGCCATTAGCTTCAGGCGCTGGCCTCGGGGACGTCGATGCCGTCCTTGACGGCGAAGTTGGTCTGGCCCGCCGCCTTGAGATCGCCGCCGGTCACCCGCACCACCCGGCCGCCCTCGGTGAAATGGATCGAATGGAGCTCGCCGGGGTGGAAGACGCCGGCGGTGGGCGGATGGATGCGGGTTTTGCCGGCGGGCTCCACCGTCTTGACCCCGTCGGCATTTTCATCGCCGGTGAACTTCCACTCGGTGATATCGGTATAGCCCACTGCCTGGCCGTAGATCGCCCAGGATGTGCCGTGGTCGTGGGGCGGCGTGGTGCGCCCGGCATTGTAGGTGTGCAGCAGGACGCGGAGATCGGTTTCCGGGTCGGTGTAGAACTCCTCGATGCCGGCTTCCCGGTCGGCGGCGCAATTGTCGGTGACGAAATCCGGGTTCTGCAACAGCTCTTCCAGGGCCTGGCGCACCTTTTCGCGGCCGCCGTCGCCGTCGTCGGCTTGCAGGGCCTGGCGCGCCCGGTCGCGGAATTGCTCGAATGTGATGGCCATGGTCGCCCTCCCGATTTTTAAAAATCGATGCCTTGGTCGCTCAGATACGACGTTACGGCCTTGATGCATTCGGCCGGTTTTTCCAGCTGCAACATGTGGCCGGTCCCGCCGATGGCCTCAAAATCATAGCCGTTTTCCCGGTGCAGGGCAAAGTTTGCCGCCGCCGTCGGTGACGGGTTCTCGATCTCCGGGTCGGCACCGATCAGCTTCACCGGCCCGCCGAATTCGTCGGATCGGGGCCACAGATTGAGGGTCAGGGCCTGGCGGTAGATCGAGGCCTCCAACTCGCGCCGGCAGCTCAACACCCAATCGCCGGTCTCATCCTCGCGGCGCAGCACCGAGCGCGCCATCAGGTCGTGGGCGCCTTCGACCCAATCTGTGTGGGAGCGCAACTGGGCATATTGTTGGGCGAGCTCGCCCGGGTCCCCGAAGCGGTCCTGGCGCTGGCTCGCCCACGCGATCAGCTTGTGTTCGAAATCCGCCAGGGCAGGGTGCAGGGGGTGGCCAACGAGCGGCACATTGGGGGGGTCGAACAGGAACAACGCGTCCCAGCGCCAGCCGATCTCGATGGCGTGCTTCATGGCGGCGCGGCCCGACATGGAATGGAAGGCGCCGATGGAGGTCTTAGGCGCGAGGCGGGCGGTGACGCCGTCCAGGATGCGCTCCAAATCCCGCGACATCTGGGGGTAGTGGTGGTTGGCGGGATCGGATGGCGGGTTGTGGCCATGGTTGCGGAAATCGAAGATGATGAGCTCGAAGCGCTCCGCCAGCGGCCCCCAGAATGGAAAATAGGCATCCGCCGCGAAGCCGTTGCCGTGGGAGAGATACAACCGGGTGCCGTCCGGATTGCCATGGCGGCGCACCCGGATGGTGGCGCCATCCTCCATGGTGAGATCAAAGCATTCGATCGGGGTGGGAAGTTCCAGCCGCACGGTTTGTCCTGATGTCTTATCCGTTCAACTCACCGGCCATTGCAGCCGGATGATCTTGTTCATGTCGAGCTTGCCGCGCAACCGATCCATCACCCGGGTGACTTCTGCGTAAATTTCGTCCTCGTCCACCTGGGTGAGGTGGGCATTGTCGACGACCTTGATGCCGGCGACATAGACCGTGGTGACCGAGGCGCCCGTCGCGCTATAGACCAGATTGGACACCGGATTGAACAGGGGCTGCCATTCCGGGCGCTTTGTGTCGAACATCACCAGATCGGCCTCTTTGCCGACCTCGATGCTGCCGATCTCGCCGGCCTGGCCGGCGGCGCGGGCGCCGTTGATGGTGGCCATTTCCAAGACTTGTTCCGGCGGCATGATCTTGGGGTTGATGCGGGCCTCCTTGTAGCCGCCGGCCAGCAAAAGCATTTCCTGGGCCATGTCGACGATGCCCGAGGTGGCGTGGTCGGAGCCGATGGCGACATTGATGCCGGCCTCGGCAAGCTCGGGCAGCTTGCCCATGGTGGTGTTGCCGTAGCCGTTATGCACGCTGGAGCTCGGCGCGGCGACGATGTTGGGGCGGCGTTGGGCCATGATCTCCATATCCGCGGGCTCGAGCCAGCCGGAATGGACGGCGAGGAAATTGCGGCCCAGCGCGCCGAGATGTTCAAGCCGCGCGATCTCGGTCATGCCGTAACTCTCGACGCTGCTTTTCCTAGTCGATTCGCTGAAGGCCGCGTGGGTCTGGATCGTGGTGCCGTATTTGCGGGAAAGCTCGGTGAGGCGGGTGATCAGCTCGTCGGTGGAATTGTTGAGGCCCCTGAACGACACCCCGGCGCGAATCCGTGTCCCCGGTGAGTTGCCATAGGTCTTGAGCAGATCCTCGGTTGCCTCCACCGCTTCATCGGTGGTTTCGATCATCGCCTTGGGCAACAGGCCCATCACCGACTTGGTCTTGTCGAAGGTCGAGCGGCACACCACGGCGCGCATGCCGGTGGCCTCGACCGCTTCGGCGGTGGCCTTGGGGTGGTAGTTGCCGTGCTCCACATAGCAGGTGACGCCGTGGCGCAGCAGCTCCAGCGCCGCCAGCGATGATGACGCGTAGACGTCTTCGCGCTCCAACACCCCTTCATAGGGGTACATGTGTTCGAACAGGAACGACTTGGCGCTGGCCTCGTCGGCGAGGCCGCGGGACAATTGGAACGACGAATGCAAGTGGGCATCGACAAAGCCCGGCGTCACCACCCGGTCGCGGCCGGGCGTGACGTCGTCCGATTGCCACTGGGCCTTGATCTCGGCTGACTTGCCGACGGCGGCGAACTTGCCGTCCTTGATGGCGATGGCGCCGTCGCGGATCACCCGGCGGCCGTCATCGACGGTCACCAGCCAGTCGATGCCGGTGATCAGGGTGTCGGCGGTCTGGGAGGCGGCCTGGGCCGTCACTTGTCCTCTCCGACGTAAGTCAGTTCTTCGCTGATCTTCAACTCAAGCAGGACGTTTTCCTCTTTCGAGTCATCGCAAAGCATCGACCGGTGGGTGATCCCCTTGGGGATGAGGATCATGTCCCCCTCGTGAAGTGTCACCGTTCCCATTTCGGTTTCCCAACACAGGGCGCCGCGAACGCAGAAAATGATCTCGTTGTAATCGACGTTACGGTGCCAGAACCCCATGTCCTCGACACTGCGCTTGGAGAGGTCGATTTTTACCGACGCGGCATCGAACAGGCGAAGCGGCGTGCCATCCGCCTTGTTATAATTCTGTGGGCGGAACCGCTCGTCAAAGACATTCAAGCATTTGAACAGGTCTTCGGGGGCGGTGACATCAAGATGGTCCACCGGCGACGTCGCCTTTTCAATCGAGACGGTCTTGCCATGGATCGTGATCACTTCACGGAATGGAGCTTTGCTCATTTTCCCTCTCCGACCACGTCGCGCACCGCCTCGATCATGCCGACATAGCCGGTGCAGCGGCAGAGATGGCCGCCGATGACGTCGCGGATCTCATCGTCGGTGGGCTTGGGATTGCGCTCGAGGAAATCATCCAGCGACATCAGGATGCCCGGCGTGCAATAGCCGCATTGCAGCGCATGGTGGCGGCGGAAGGCCTCTTGCAGCTTGCTCAGCTTGCCGCCGTCCCCGGCCAGGGCCTCGACGGTCTTGACCTCGCGGCCATCGACCTGCACCGCGTAGGTCAGACACCCGCGCACCGCCTTGCCGTCGAGGCGGATGGTGCAGGCGCCGCACACCCCATGTTCGCACCCCACATGGGTGCCGGTGATGCCCAACTCATGGCGCAGGAAGTCGGACAA
>CBDUSV010000176.1:0-6380 GCA_965369885.1 uncultured bacterium | reverse complement strand
ACAGAACGGGGATACCCCCTCCCCCCTTGTGGGGGAGGGATGGGGTGGGGGGGACCCTATCTATCACCCTAATCATCACGCCTTCCCCATCATCTTCACGAAGCGGTCGAACAGGTAGTGGCTGTCTTGGGGGCCGGGGGAGGCTTCGGGGTGGTATTGGACCGAGAACACGTTTTTGCCCGTGACCCGCAGCCCTTCCAGGGTGCCGTCGAACAGGGACCGGTGGGTGATCTCGACGCCGGGGGGCAGATTGTCGGTGACCACGAAGCCGTGGTTCTGGCTGGTGATCTCGACCTTGCCGGTGTCCAGATCCTTGACCGGATGGTTGGCGCCGCGGTGGCCGATCTCCATCTTGGCGGTGGCGGCGCCCAGGGCGCGGGCCAGCATCTGGTGGCCGAGGCAGATGCCGAAGATGGGCAGGTCGGCGGCCAACAGCTTCTTGATCACCCCCACCGCATAGGCGCCGGTCGCCGCCGGATCACCGGGGCCGTTGGACAGGAAGATACCGTCGGGGCGGTGGCCCAATATGTCGTTCGCCGAAGACGTGGCCGGCACCACGGTTACGCGGCAGCCGGCGGACGCCAGGCAACGCAGGATGTTGCGCTTGGCGCCGAAATCCATCGCCACCACATGGGGTGTGTGGGGGGCGCGGGCCAAGGCGGCGTCATCAAGGGCGCCGTAGCCGCCATCTCCGTCCCAGTTCCAGCCGGTCTCGGACCAGGAATAGCTTTGGCCGCAACTCACCTCCCGGGCCAGGTCCATGCCCTCGAGCCCGGGCCAGGCGGCGGCCTTGGCCGCCAGTGCGACCTCGTCCAGGGCTCCTGGCCGCTTGGCCGCGGCGGGGGCATGGCAGATCGCCGCCGAGGGCGCGCCGGTGGTCTGGCCCAAATCACGGATGCGCCGGGTCAGGGCCCGGGTGTCGACGCCCGAGATGCCGATCAGGCCATGGGATTTGAGCCAGGGTTCGAGATGGAAGGCGGCGCGCCAGTTGGACGGCTCGGTGATGGCCGAGCGCAGCACCACGCCCAGGGCGGCCGGCGTCATGGTTTCGATGTCGTCCGGATTGGCGCCGACATTGCCGATATGAGGGAATGTGAAGGTGATGATCTGGCCGGCATAGGAAGGGTCGGTGAGGATTTCCTGATAGCCGGTCATCGAGGTGTTGAAACAGACCTCGCCCACCGCGGTGCCCGTCGCGCCCAGGCCATGGCCCCAGAACACGCTGCCGTCGGCCAGCACCAACGCCGCGGTAACGCCCGCAGGACGCGCATGGCGGCGCGTCGAAGCGGACGTTGAGGCGGCTCTCGTCATCAACGACGGTTCCTCAGGATCAATGCCCGGGCCATCAGGCGCGGGCTGGCAGTCGGTTTCAAGACCTCATGGCTGGACCCGCCCGACACCTTATAACAGACAGCTTTCAAAAGCACCGGGGGACCGAGCTTAGATAAGCAAATACCGTGCCGTCGTCAAGTCTAAAAGTCACTTTATTATCAATATGTTACAAATTATTCGAAGTTTGCCATTTGAGATGATTTCCTGTAACGTCTTGCGCTTCCGGCAACCATAACCGACATCGCAATGCTACGTGCTGAGATCACCGAAGCGCTGAAGTTTTCTATGAAGGCTAAAGACCAGCGGGCGACTTCGACATTGCGCCTGATTCTGGCCGCCCTCAAGGACCGCGATATCGCGGCGCGGGGCAAGGCCGGCAATGACGGCAATGATGGCAATGACGGCATCTCCAATAAGGAGATTCTCGAAATGCTGCAGAAGATGGTCAAGCAGCGCCATGACAGCATCAAGTTTTATGAGCAGGGTGACCGCCCCGATCTGGTCTTGCAGGAGACCGAAGAGATCGAGATCATCCGGCGCTTCCTGCCCAAGCAGTTGAGTCAGGAAGAGATGACCGCTGCCATTCAATCGGTTGTCGATGAGCTTGGCGCCACCAATATCAAGGATATGGGCCGCACCATGGCGGCGCTTAAAGGCAGCTATGCCGGCAGGATGGATTTCTCCAAGGCCAGCGCCCTGGTCAAACAGCATCTCGGCGCCGGCGGTTAGGGTCACGCTTTCCACGGCCAGGTTTCTCAGTTGGCCAAGTTTTCCAGTTGGGTTGAGTTCAAAATTTCATAACGGCGCCGATGGCTTTCGCACCTGAATTTCTAGACGATATCCGCAACCGGCTGTCCCTTGCCGACGTCATCGGGCGCAAGGTCAAGCTCATCAAGCACGGCCGGGAGTTCCAGGCGCTGTGCCCGTTCCATCAGGAGAAGACCCCGTCCTTCACGGTCAGCGAGGACAAGGGCTTCTTCCATTGTTTCGGCTGTGGCGCCCATGGCGATGTCATCGGCTTCGTCATGCGCACCGACCATCTGTCCTTCCCCGAGGCGGTGGAGCGCCTGGCGTCCGAGGCCGGCCTCGCCATCCCCGAGACCTCGCCGGAGGAGCACAGGCGCGCCCAGGCCCAACGCACGCTCTATTCCGCCACCGAGGCGGCCTCAGCCTGGTTCGAATCCCAACTCCGCGCCAGTACCGGCCAGGCCGCGCTCGCCTATATCCGGGGCCGTGGGCTTGATGACGACACCATCGCCCGGTTTCGGCTCGGCTTCGCACCGGATACCCGCGGCGCCTTGAAATCAGCGCTTGGCGGCGACGGCGGCATTTCCGAGGAGCTGCTCATCGAAGCCGGATTGCTGATCAAGCCCGATGACGGCAGGCCGGCCTATGACCGTTTCCGCGGCCGGGTGATCTTTCCGATCTCGGACCGCCGCGGCCGTCCCATCGCCTTCGGCGGCCGCATTCTTGGCGATGGCGAGCCCAAATATCTCAACTCGCCGGAGACGCCGCTGTTCCACAAGGGCCAGGTGCTCTATGGCCTGGCCCAGGCCCTTTCCCCGGCGCGGGAATCCGGAACCCTGGTGGTCACCGAAGGCTATACCGACGTCATTGCGCTGAACCGGGGCGGCATTGCCTCGGTGGCGCCGCTGGGCACCGCCATCACCGAAACTCAGATCAGCGCGCTGTGGCGCGTGGTCCCCGAACCGGTGCTGTGCTTCGACGGCGACCGTGCCGGGGCGGCGGCGGCGGGCCGGGCGGCAGTGCGCGCGCTTCCATTGCTCACACCGGGGAAATCGCTTGGCTTCGTCAATCTGCCCAAGGGCGAGGATCCGGACAGCCTGCTGGCCAAGCACGGACCCAAGATGCTGAGCGATCTGGTGGCCAAGGCGCGGCCCCTGGCGCGGATGATCTGGGATATGGAGACCGCGGGGAAATCCGCCGACACCCCGGAACGGATCGCCGATATCGATCACAAACTCAAAGCCCGCGCGCTCGCCATCGCCGATAACGCGGTGCAGAAGGAATATCTCGATTACTTCCGCAACCTGGTGTGGAGCGATCTGAAGCGCGCGCGGCGCGGCCAAGCCGGCGGCGGAAAAGCATCGATTGCCAAACAATCGGGGCGGATTCGCCCGCAAATCCCCCTCTCGCGGCCCGATCCCCTGGGCTCCGGCCCCGAGGGCAGCGCCACCCGGCGCGAGCGCGTCCTCGTCGCCACCGTGCTCAACCATCCCGGGATTCTGAGCTTCATCGCCGAGGAGTTCACCGCCCTCGAGATCGCCGACCCCGATCTTGGCGATCTGCGCCAGGCCATCGTCGATATCATGGCGTCCAACCCCGACCTTGACGCCGGGGGCTTGAAACGCCATCTGACAGATCAGGGTTTTTCGCAAATCCTCAAGCGATTGTGCGATCCAGGCGGAGATGTTCTTGATTGGTTCTCATTGCCCGATGCCGATCCCGGCGACGCCCTTACGGGCTGGCGCCATGTGGTGGCGCGGCATCGGCAGGCCCAGCTGCAGGCCGAACTGGCGGTGGCCATGCAGCAACCGCAGACGAAGGAGAGTTCGGATCGTCTCCTGGCTTTGAAGCGCCAAGAATTAGAAGGTGAAGGTAACGAAGCGGAGATCGAAGGATATGGCGCCGCATCGCAGCGGCCCGATATGGTTTGAGCCCAAAACCTTGTGATTGTAATGGTTTTATTAACCTTAATCATGGATGATGGTTCACTGAGGGTGGCTGTGCCGCGAACCGGAATCCGTGTCTTTCAGAGTGGGGTTTGAAGGAACTTGATGGCTACAAAAACTGCGACAACGACGGAAACTGAAGAAACCCAGGATGTGGCGCCGGAGGGTCCGGTTATTGACTCCATGGGCGCCGCCATCAAGAAGATGGTGGCCAAGGGCAAGGAGCAGGGTTACATCACCCACGACGAGCTCAACACCACCCTGACCCAGGCCCAGTCTTCTTCCGAACAGATCGAAGACACCATGACCATGCTCTCGGAAATGGGCATCAACGTGGTCGATGGCGAGGACGGCGAGGAGGCCTCGACCCAGGTCGCGACAACCAATGGCGCCGCCGCCACCCCGGCCACCACCAAAAAGGCCGATGACGATGATTATGGCCGCACCGATGATCCGGTGCGCATGTATCTGCGCGAGATGGGCAGCGTCGAGTTGCTGTCCCGCGAAGGCGAGATCGAGATCGCCAAGCGCATCGAGGCCGGCCGCGAGAAGATGATCGGCGGCATCTGTGAATCCCCCCTGACCCTGCAGGCGATCCTGGAATGGCGCGAAGCGCTTCGCGACGACGTCTTGCTGTTGCGCGATGTCATCGACCTCGACGCCACCTATGGCGGCGGGCCCGAAGCCAAGGCGGAAGCCGCGAACCGCGCCGCCCAATTGGACCGGGCCAAGATTGCCGCCGCAAACGGCGCCGCCCAGCCCGGTACCGCCAAGGCCGCCGCCGGAAACGGCGCCGCCACTGAAAACAAGGACGCCGGCGACGATGATGACGATGACGAGGATGAGGATCCCGGCCTGTCCCTGGCGGCGATGGAAGAAAAGCTCAAGCCCCAGGTGTTGGAGGGCTTCGATGCCATCGCCAAGACCTACAAGAGTCTGCAGAAGCTTCAGGATACCCGCCTGACGGCGACACGGCGCGGCCAGGCCGCCAAGCCGGCATCCGAGCGCCGTTACGAGAAGCTCACCCGCGAACTTATCGTGCTGATGGATGGGGTCCACTTCAACAACGGCCGCATCGAGCAGCTGATGGACGAGCTCTATGGCCTCAACCGCCGCCTCGTCACCCGCGAAGGCAAACTGTTGCGCATCGCCCTCAAATGCAAGGTGCCGCGCGAAGGCTTCATCGAGAAATATTACGACCGCGAGCTCGACCCCAACTGGGTGCGCCGCCTCGCGCGGCTCAAGGACACCAACTGGCGCAACTTCGCCACCAAGCACCGCGACGAGATCAAGGGTATCCGCAAGGATATCGCCGATATCGCCACCCATGTCGGGCTCGACATCGGCGAATTCCGCCGCATCGTCGGCACCGTGCAGAAGGGTGAGCGCGAGGCCGGCCGGGCCAAGAAGGAAATGGTCGAGGCCAATCTGCGCCTGGTGATCTCCATCGCCAAGAAATACACCAACCGCGGCCTGCAGTTCCTCGATTTGATCCAGGAGGGCAATATCGGCCTGATGAAGGCGGTCGATAAGTTCGAATACCGCCGCGGCTACAAGTTCTCGACCTATGCCACCTGGTGGATCCGCCAGGCCATCACGCGGTCGATCGCCGACCAGGCCCGCACCATCCGCATCCCGGTCCACATGATCGAGACCATCAACAAGCTGGTGCGCACCTCGCGCCAGATGCTCCATGAGTTCGGACGCGAGCCGACGCCGGAGGAACTCGCCGAGCGCCTCGGCATGCCGCTGGAGAAGGTGCGCAAGGTGCTCAAGATCGCCAAGGAGCCGATCAGCCTCGAGACCCCGATCGGCGACGAGGAAGACAGCCATCTCGGCGACTTCATCGAGGACAAGAACGCGGTGCTGCCGCTTGATGCGGCGATCCAGTCGAACCTGCGCGAGACCACGACCCGGGTGCTGGCGTCCCTGACGCCGCGCGAGGAAAGGGTGCTGCGCATGCGCTTCGGCATCGGCATGAACACCGACCACACCTTGGAAGAGGTCGGCCAGCAATTCTCCGTCACCCGCGAACGCATACGCCAGATCGAAGCCAAGGCGCTGCGCAAGCTCAAGCACCCGTCACGCTCACGCCTGCTGCGCAGCTTCCTCGATACCTAGACGCCGACCGGAACGCCCACGGGGAAATCTCGACATGTTCCAGGAGCCGGCGTCAGCGCCGGCTCTTTTTTTGCTCCGCTTTGACGCAAGGCGGTCCCGGCCCCGATTGGCCTTGACCCCAAACGGCGATCGGCTACCTTGCCCCCCAGGGCCCGTAGTTCAGCTGGTTAGAACCCGCCGCTCATAACGGCGTCGTCGCAGGTTCGAGTCCTGCCGGGCCCACCATTTTTTGCC
>CBDUSV010000175.1:0-6411 GCA_965369885.1 uncultured bacterium | reverse complement strand
CGTGCTGTTCGATGGCGGCGAAGAAGCGCCCATCGACCAGGTACTCGCTCATCTTCTGCTTTAGCCCGTCGGCCACATAGCCGACATAGGTCACCTGTTCGTCCATGCGCGATGACCAGAACGGCAGCCAGCCGAAGCCGGATTCCAGGATGCCGTAGCGCAGTTCGGGGAAACGGTCCATCAATCCGCTGCCGAAAAAAGCAGGGATAGCGCGCATCGCCCCCCAGGGGTGGCTGGCACAACGCCCGAGGAAGGGGTTGGCCCAAAGATCGCGGTAGCCCGGGTAGCCCGAACCCCCGCTGTGGTGGACGACCGCCAGACCGTGGTCCTGGGCCGCCGCCCAGATCGGATGGAGGTCATGATGATCAAGGGGATAGTCGAGCGGCAGTCGAGGGTGCACCGCCACCGCCCACTCCGACTTGCCCCAGCGCTTGATTTCCTCCACCGATCCTTCCACCGCCAGCGGGCTGACGATGAGGCAGCTTTTGAGCCGTTTCGGGTCGCGGCCGCAGAAATCGTTCAGCAAACGGTGCTGGGCATAGACGAACTCCATATCGATCTCGATGTCCGGGTAGCCGATATTGCAGTTGTGGATGATGAATTGCGCATCGACACCTTCGGTGTCCATATCGGCAAGGCGCACATCGGGATCGTAATCGCCGCCGCCCTCGGTCGGGAAGGTCACCCCCATGAAGGTCTGGAAATGGCGCTCGGCGCCCTCGCGCGGGCCCTCTTCGCCCAGCACCCGCGGCGCCGCACTGCTCCAACCCTCGTTGCTGCGAAACCGGTACCAGTGACGGTAAGGCGCCTCGCGTTTCTCACCGGCATCGCCGGTATGAATCTCGACGCGATGGTCCTCGAGATCGGGGATGGCGCTTAACACCTTGTCCGACAGATAGGGCCGAAGAGATTCCGCCGATGGCCGGATATGGGTATCGGCATCAAACACCTTGTATCCATTACGCATGTCATTCCCTCCAACTTTTATTAACTGACTTTCCGGTCAGGTCCGGCCTGCCCTCCTTTACTGGTCCGGTAGCCATGTTAGCCCAAATTGCCGCGGAAGAAAAACCTGATCCGGCGGCAAAGGTAAATCAGTTTAACTAGCGTGCGGCTTGTCTTGGGGCACGTCTGTGTCTAACCTTCACCAAACCCGGCCATTACAAAAGGATGGAACCGGTGCCGCGGGGAGAACACACGCTTTCAGCTATCGGGCTGTTCAGCGATTTGACGTCGCGGGATTTTGATACGCTGGACAAATCCTGCCGCTGGCGAACCTATCGGGCAGGCCAACAAATCCTCAGCCGCAGTGATGAAACCACGGATGTATTTTTCATCGTCAGCGGCGAAGTGCGTGTGGCCGCCTGTTCGCTGGACGGCAAGGAGGTCGCCTTCCGCGACCTCGGGGCCGGCAAAACCTTCGGTGAATTGTCGGCCATGGACGGTGCGCCCCGGTCCGCCGACGTGGTTGCCCTCAGCGATGCGGTGGTCCCATCCATGGCCGCCGGCGCATTCATGGACGTATTGCGGACCCACCCCGAGGTTTCCGCCAAATTGCTGGCGCAGCTCGCGGGCCTGACCCGCAAATTGTCGGATCGTGTGTTCGAATTCAGTGTGCTTGCGGTCAAGAACAGGGTCCACGCCGAACTTTTGCGCCTGGCGCGCGAACATGACAATGGCGCCAACATGGCCACCGTCTCGCCGGCGCCGACCCATGCCGAAATTGCCAGCCGCGTCAGCACCCACCGCGAGGCGGTCACCCGCGAGCTCAATGCGCTGGACAAGGGTGGTGTGATCATACGCCGGAAAGGTGTCCTGATCGTCCCCGACGTGGCGCGCCTCGCCTCCCTGGTGGAAGATGTCGGCGAGGTGAGCCAATGACCGCTGGGGAATTGTGCCATTCACTGGATGCCGGATGGCGAAGAGTAAGCACCGGCAGCCGGCTTTTCCGCAAATACGCGGCCCTGTTCGTGGGCCTCGTGGGGGGTGCGCTGTTGGCCAGCGGCGCCATGGAAACTTATTTTTCCTACCAGGAGAACAAGGAGATTTTGCTGCGCCTCCAGAAGGAAAAGGCGATTGCCGGCGCAAACATCATCCAACGCTTCGTCAAGGAAATCGAGAACCAGATGGGATGGACCATGCACGGGGCCTTCCTGGCCGGACCCATGGCCCTGGCCCAGCGCCGAATTGATTTCCTGCGCCTGCTGCGTCAAGCCCCGGCGATCACGGAAATCAGCCTGCTTGACGGGGGCGGCAAGGAAGCGCTCAGGGTCTCGCGCCTGAGACTGAATGTGGTGGGCAGCGGTAAGGACTTTTCCACGGACCCAAAATTCACCGCCGCCAAGGCGGGAAAACGCTATTTCAGCCCGGTCTATTTTCGCCAGCAATCCGAGCCCTACATGACGCTGTCCCTGGCCGACCCCTCGCCTTCGCCGGGGGTGACCGTCGCCGAGGTCAACCTCAAATTGATCTGGGACGAAATCTTCCGCATCAGGGCCGGCAAGGCGGGCCATGCCTATATCGTCGATTCCGCCGGCTTTCTGATTTCGCACCCAGATATCGGCCTGGTTTTGCGGCGCACCAGCTTTGCCGGCCTTACCCAGGTTCGCGCCGCGCTGGACGGCGCAACGAATCCGGAAACCGAACCCGAGACCGTGGAAATCGCCACCAACATCGAAGGCCATGAGGTCCTCACCGCCCACGCCCGGATCGAGCCCCTGAACTGGACCGTATTTGTCGAACAGCCCTTGGGCGAGGCGTTCGCGCCGATCCATGATTCCCTGGTTCGAACCGCGGTCTTGATGCTGTTGGGCCTTGTTCTTTCGATAATGGCCGGTCTGGTCCTTGCCCGGCGCATCAGCAAACCGGTCCAGGCGCTTCAGGTTGGGGCGGAACGCATCGGCGCCGGCGACCTGGCATCCCGGATTGATATTCGCACCGGCGATGAACTGGAGGACGTCGCCGGTCAATTCAACGACATGGCGGGAAAATTGGAGGACTCCTATGCCACCCTCGAGCAGAAAGTGGTGGAGCGCACGGCTGAGTTGCGCACAGCACTGGGAAAGATCGAGGCGCAATCGCAGGAGTTGGAGACCTGGAACAAGGAACTCGAAACCCGGGTTTCCACCCAGGTGGAAGAGCTGGGCCGCATGGGCCGGCTAAAAAGATTTCTGTCGCCACAAGTCGCCGAACTCGTCATGGCCCAGGGCGCCGAGGGGCTGCTCGAAAGCCACCGCCGCAAGGTCACCATCGTGTTCTGTGATCTCAGGGGCTTCACCCCCTTCACGGAAACCGCCAATCCCGAAGACGTCATGGGCGTGCTGGCGGCCTATCACCGCACCATCGGCACCCGGGTCCATCAATATGAGGGCACGGTCGAGCGCTTCGCCGGCGACAGCGTCATGGTTCTGTTCAACGATCCCCTGCCCTGCCCCGACCATGCCGCCCGCGCGGTCCAGATGGCTGCGGATATTCGCGGCGATGTCGCCGCCCTGGCCCAGGGCTGGCGGCAACAAGGCTTTGACCTTGGCCTCGGCATCGGCATCGCCCTGGGTGAGGCCACCCTGGGGCGCATCGGGTTCGAGGGACGGTTCGACTATGGCGCCGCCGGCAGCGTCGTCAATCTCGCCTCGCGGCTTTGCGATTGTGCCGAGGATGCGCAAATCCTCATCTCGGAACCGGTCCACGCCGCGACCAAGGATATCATCCAGGCGATCCCCCTCGGCCCAAGGCCGCTCAAGGGCTTTCAGCACGACATGGACGTCTACAATTTGCCCCCGCCCTGATTATTTGATCACCTTGTTGGCTTGAAGTAGAATCGTGGGCGGCACCGTGACCCCCAGCGCCTTGGCGGTCTTCAGATTCACGCTCAGATCGAACTTGGTCGGCTGTGCCACCGGCAAATCGGCGGGCTTGGCGCCCTTGAGGATTTTATCGACGAAGGTGGCGGTGTGTTTATACATCGCATCACGATCGGCGCCATAGCTCATAAAGCACCCCGACCGCGCCATCGAGGGTCTCCAGCACATGGTCGGAATCTTTCTCTTGGCGGCGAGCTTGATCAGTTCCTTGCGATAACCACTGGTCAGCCGGCTCACGACAAAGATCAGCGCACCGGTACGCGCCTTCGTCATGGCCGCGAACGCGCCCTCGAATTCGCTTTCGTTCCCCAAGCCAAAGTTTTGGATCTCTAGACCCATGGCCGGGCCGGCCGCCTTCGCTTGCTTAAAGGTCGCAGTGGTGTTTTTGGTAGCGGTGCTGTAGAGCACGGCCACCCGCGCGAGGCCGGGGATTGCTTCTTTCAGCAACTGCAACTGCTTTGCCCCCAACTCCCCGCTAAAGGCCGTATTGCCCGTAATGTTGCCCCCGGGTCTTGCCAGGCTGGCGACCAGACCGCTGCCGACAAGGTTGCCGGCGGACCCAACGACGATCGGGATCGACGAACTGGCTTTCCGGGCCATCTTCGCCGCCCGCGCCCCGGTGACCACGATCACGTCGACTTTCAGTTTCACGAGTTCCTTGGCCAGTTTTTTCAGGCGTTTACGTTTTCTCATGGTGTAGCGTGGCTCGAGAACGATATTGCGCCCCTCCTCATAGCCGAGATCGCTCAAACCCTTGCGCAGCCATTTGAGGATGGGCGGAGTGGGGGTTGGCTTGCCAGTTATAAGCACGCCAACCCGCGCCATCTTGCTGGCCTCCTGGGCAACAGTGGCTAAGGGCGCGAGGGCCAGGAAGACGCTGACGGCAAAGGTTGTTGCAAGTGTTTTTGCAATAATGGTCATTTGATCACCTCGGTGGCTTGAAGGAAAATCGACGGCGGTAGCGTGATGCCCAGGGCCTTGGAGGTCTTGAGGTTCACCACCAACTTGTACCAACTGGCCCGCTCCACCGGCAGATCGCCGGGATTGGCCCCTTTAAGGATCTTGTCCACAAAGACCGCGGCGCGGTGCCCCGTGTGCTTCCGGTCAATAGCGTATGCCATGAGGCAACCGGCATGCGCGAATGACGCTTGCTCACACATGGCCGGTATATTCTTCGTGATCGCGAGCGCGGCAAGCCGTTTCCGGTGAAAGTTGGTGAACGCGCCAAGGTTTATGATCAGGGTATCGGCGCGCTCTTTCACCATCGATGCAAATGCGCCCTCGATGTCGTCTGGTGTTCGCACTTCGAACGGCTGAATCTTCAACCCTAGTGTCTTGCCGGCGGCTTCGGTTTGTTTCAAATCCCTCAAAGATCTCTTTCTAGGTACAAATAATAAGGCCACGCGCCGGGCACCGGGCACGGCTTCGCGAAGCAGTCCAAGCCGCTTTCCGTTCAAAGCAAAGGCATTGAATGTCGATCCCGTGATATTGCCGCCCGGCCTTGCCAGGCTGGCGACAAAAGCGCCCCCGATGATGTTACGTACAGCTCCAACCACGATAGGGATGGTCTTGGTCGCCTTTTTCATCGCCCCTAGTGACGCGCGTCCCATCACAAAGATCACGTCGACTTTGGTAGCGACCAACTCCGCCGCCAAACCGGGCATTTGTTTGCGCTTGCCCATCCCCCAGTGGGAAACGAAAATATAGTTCCGCCCCTCCACATAGCCGAGATCACCCAGGCCCTGGCGAAACCATTCGATATAGTGCCCGTGGGTGGTGGGCGAGCCGCTGAGAAGGGTTCCTATGCGCCAAACCATAGCGGCCTTCCCGGCATTCGCTTTAATCGGCGCGAGGGCCAGGAAGACAGCAGCGATGGATATGCTCAGCAACTTGGTGAGATGAGACATCGGTTAGATCCTTCGATGGAAATCTCACATCCGAGGTAACACTCTAAATCTAATTTCGATGGTGCGCCCGGTTCTTCTGGACGATCTCCGGCCGGATGGAAAACAGGCCGGAGTAACTAGGATCGACGGTTACGCGGACCCAATGGGTGTCGGGGTTGCCGAACGTTTCCAGCCGCGTGAAGTTCTGGAAAACGCGTCGGCCCTTTTTGCCATACAGCGGCTTATTGACCCTGAAGGTATGGGTGCTGCCATGGATGTAGAGCGTTGGCTTGGCAAATGTCTCCATCTCCTTGCGAAGCGCCTTACTATATTTGTCGTAAACGATTGGCTTGCTTTTTTTCGGCGCCTTGGCCCCGACGATACCGCGTAGGTAACGACTTTTGGTGCGTCGTCGCCAATGGTTCTCGAATCTGGGATTGGCGTGGGCGATCAGTACCAGGCCACTTGCGGTTTCTGACCTGGCCGCGGTGAATGCCTGTTTCAACCACGCCAGGTTGGCCGCCATGCGTTCCTTGTGCTCCGCGTCCATCTTGGGCAGCTCACCGGACGTGAAATTGTCGTTGCTGCCGACAATGTGGAGCGTCACGAACACGACACCGCCCACCGTCCAGGTCAGGTTCTCGACGAACTTGGAATAGGTGGGA
>CBDUSV010000174.1:0-6436 GCA_965369885.1 uncultured bacterium | reverse complement strand
TATCGATCCCCAAGATAAATACGCAGCCTTCCATATCGAAAAATAGTTTGATCGCCTCCAAGACCATGATGCAACTTTCCGGCGTACAACGGTCGAGGTCATCGACAAAGATGAACAACCTTCTCTTTTGTTCATCTGTATCATCTAAAACCTCATCCCTAAGCTTTTGGAATTTGTTGCGGAAGGAATTGAGGAACTGCGTAACGTCATTTTCCGGTTTCGACCAGAATTCAACAATATTATTAAAGTCGACAAGACCGCCCGACCAGGATTTGACGGTTTGATTAAGCGCCAACTTGGCGACACCCTTGACCAATTCCCTAACTTGATCCGAATGTACCGGAACTCCCTTGTTGATCAGAACATCCTGCTTCTCTAGTTTCCGAACGACTGTCAGAATCAGAGCCTTCCAGACTTCCTCCTTGCCATCGAACTGCCACGGCTGAAATGGAATGGTTATGAAACCGTCATTTTCAAGATCACGGCTCAACAGATGCATGAAAGTACTTTTTCCCGTGCCCCACGGGCCGTAAATACCGACGGTAAACGGGGTCTCAAGTTCGGGGTTTGCAAGAATGCCCGCCAGCGCCGTAACGTATGGCCGGTAACCTAAAAGATCGCGCCCACTTGGCTTGTCCGCCAAGCTCGCTCCTGGTGGGACAATTTGATCCATGAGCCCCCCCTCAATAAACTTATTAATAACTCCGGAAAAGCTAGCACAATCAATGATTGAGCGAAAGCCTTACTGTTCTACCAGGATCAGCTCTCTTGGATAGGAAACGGGGGCATTTGAGATCCAAAAAAATGCCCAATCGGATGCGCTGGGCAGCTATCCCGGCGCCCAGGTCAGTGGGGGGTTTTCACCATCAGTCGCCGAAATACTCACCGTCTCGGTAGGCGACGTCGGGGCTGATGTAGGTGGCACCGCGGCCGCGGCGGACCTGCCATTTATCGCCGTTCATGATCCGCATGTCGGGATGCTTGTCGTCTTCCATGGCGGCGCCGATGCGCAACAACACCAATGGTTCGTCGGTTATGTTGGAGAAATGATAGAAGGCGCCGGCCGGCAGCATGATGCCTTCATTGGCGCCGCATTCCCGGGATTCGCCGTCCGGGCCGTAAAACCGCGCCCGGCCCTGCAACACGATGAAGCTGTGGTCCTGATGGGGGTGGGCGTGAAGCTGGTTCTCGCCGCCCTCGGCATAGACCTTGATCTTGAGCCATAGCTTTTCGGCCATGGCCAGCGGTATTTCGGTGTTGCCCTTGTCCAACAGCTGGGACTTCATGGAAAAGAACGTCACCTCCGGATTGGGCGTCATCTCCGGGATATCAATGCCCTTGCCCTTGGTCTCGCTTTCTACCGACATCATGTCCTCCCCATGAACCTTCATCGCCGCACGTGAGTGCGATGTCATTACGCCGGAATGATCAGGGCATCGGCGACTTTGACGCCCTTCCCGGCTGCCAGAACCATTAGCGGATTGATGTCGATGGCGGCGAATTTGCCGTCGGTCGCATCAATGAACCCTGAGAAAGTGACGATGGCCTCGGCCAACGCCTCGCGGTCCCGTGGCCCGCCGCCGCCATGGCCCTCGAGCAATTTTGCGCCCTTGAGCCCATCCAGCATACAGCCGGCCCCGGTGGTGGATAACGGTGGAAACCGCACGGACGTATCATTGATCAATTCGACCAGCGCCCCGCCCGTGCCGCAGACCACCAAGGGTCCGAACTGCTCATCATAGGTCATGCCCAAGATGAATTCGAGTCCATCGGCGACCATTTCCTGGACCAGGACACCATCGATCCCGGCGCTGGGATGGCTGGCCCTGACCCGCGCCATCATGGCGTCATAGGCGCGGCGCAGCTCCGCGGGCGTTTGGATGCCGAGCACCACCGCGCCGGCATCGGCCTTGTGGGGAATCTCGGGCGATTGCAGCTTTACCGCCACCGGATAGCCGATGTCCTTGGCGATGCGAACGGCTTGGGCGGCGCTGGTGGCGAGGCCTTCTTCCGTCACTTGAAGGCCGGCCCGGGCCAGGATCAGCTTGCTTTGGTGTTCGGTCAGCGTCGGGCGGTCAGGTAACGCTCCGACCTCGACAGCGCCAGACGCCGACGCTTCGGGGAAGGGTTTGGCCTCGCGGCGGAAGCGGGCATAGTCGTGGAGGTGCGCCACCCCACGCAGCCCCTCGCCCAAGGTCTCGGCGATGACCAGGCCCGCCGGGTCCGGGGCCTCATGCCAATGCCAGGTCACTTCCGAGATCATCACCAAAGGCTTGGATGCGGATTTGGCCGCGGCCCTGGCCTGGTCATGCATGGTCTGGTGGCTGGGTGACACATCACGCTGCATCACCATGACCAGGGCCACCAGATCGATGTCATCGTCGCCCATCACCACGTCCAGACAACGGGTGAGATTGTCGCCCTTGGCCAAACGCGGCGCGCCGACCACGTCCATGGGATTGTGGAAGGGGCGATCGACCTCGAGAATATTTTGCAGCGCCCGGTTGGTCTCGTCCCCGATCGGCGGGAATTCAAGACCGGCGGCGGCGCCGAGATCCCCCGACAGCACCGTCGCCCCGCCGGAGACCGAAAACAGGAAGGTCCTGTTACCATTTGGCAGGGGTAGTTTTGAGAACAAATTGGCGGTCTCGACCATGGCGTCGATACTGTCCACCCGGGCGACGCCGGCCTCAAGGCATACCGCCTTAAACGCCGCGTCGCTGCCGGCCAGGGCGCCGGTATGGGCGCGGGCGGCGCGGGCGCCGGGCCCGGTCGTGCCCAGCTTCAAGATGATCACCGGCTTGGCGCGGGTGGCGCGGGCCACGGCGCGGCGGAACTTGCGGCCATCGCCCACCCCTTCGACCATGGCGCAGATCACCCGGGTCTCATCATCGTCTCCTAAGTACTCGATCATGTCGGCGATATCGCTGACCGCGCCATTGCCCGACGAGATCAGGTAATTGAAGCCGAGCCTGCGGTTGCGGCCCAACTCGACGATGGCGTTGAGCAAGCCGCCGCTTTGCGAGACCACCGAGACGCCGCCGGCTTCGAGCCCGTCCGGCAGATTGGCGAAGCTGTTGGCGAAGCCATGGCACAAGCTGGTGAGGCCCATGCAGTTGGGGCCGAGGATGGCCATGTCCGCCGTCTTGGCGATCTCGATCAGGCGGCGCTGGCGCGCGCGGCCCGCGTCATTGCCGGCATCGGCGAAGCCTTCGGCCAGCACCACCGCCGCCGGCGAGCCTTTCTCCACGGTTTCCTCGAGGACCTCGATCACGCCGCCATAAGGCATGGCGAGGACGACGCAATCGGGCACCTCGGGCACCGACGCCAGATCCGGATAACACGTCCTGTCATGGACTAGGGTCAAGTCGGGATGGACCGGATAGAGCCCACCGGCAAAGCCCGAGCGCAACAGATTGCGGAACACCCGGCCGGCCACATTGGCTTTTTCCGACGCGCCGATGACGGCGATCGAACCCGGCCGCATCAGCGCCTGGAGCGAGGGGTGCGCCATGGGAGATCCGCGCGCGCCGGCTCCCCGCTGCCCTCAGCCGCCCTCGGCCCCGGCGCGCTTGGCCCCATCCGCATCGCGGGGAAAGACCCCGGAACCGATGCCGCCGGGCAGGTTCAGCCGCCCATCCTCGATCTCGATGCCGATGAAGGGATCGTCGAGCAGGCGGTCGAACTCTCCCAACTCGCAGGCATAGTTGATGCCCGGAAGTGCTGCGGCCAGATGCATGGCATGGGCCGACAGCAACCGGCTGCCGACCGCCGCCCCCATGCGGTATTGGATGCCGCCGGCCTCGCAGATGCGCGCCGCCGCCAAGGTGTTGCGCAGCCCGCCGAGCTTGGGAATCTTGAGGCTGACCGCGTCGACGATGCGGTTGGACACCAGGTTCATCACCTGTCTGACCGAGCCCGCGCTCTCATCGGCCTCGACCGTGACCGGGACCGCATCGGTCACCAGCTTGAGCCCGGCCATGTCGTCCACATGCACCGGCTGTTCGGCGAGGTCGATATTGTCCTCGGCCATGCGGTTGAGCGCGGCAATCGCGTTCTTCGGCGTGTAGGACTGGTTGGCGTCGATGGTGAGATGGATATCGTCGCCGACCTGTTTGCGGATGGCGCGGACCCGGGCGACGTCTTCCGCCACATCGCCATGGACCTTGATCTTGAGATATTCGTAGCCTTCGTCCACCAGCTTCTGGCCCTGGACGGCCATCTCTTCGGGCGTCTTGATGGCGAGGATGCGGAGGATCGGCACCGAATCCCGCACCTTACCGCCGAACAATTGATGCAGCGGCACCCCCATTGCCTGGGCCTGGAGATCATAGAGGGCGCAATCGATGGCGGCCTTGGCCTGGTGGTTGCCGGCAAGAGCGCGGTTAAGCTCGCCAAGGATGGCCTCGATGTTGAAGGGATCCTTGCCTTCGAGCACCGGAATCAAACTCTCCAGCGCCGCCTTCAGCCCCGCCGGCCCCGCTCCCATATGGGGCGTCGCCGAGCCATAGCCATGGCCCCTGGTGCCGTCATCGGCAATGATGCAGACGGTCCAGCCCTCGGACAGCGGGCTGGCGCCAAGGGCGAAGCGCCAGGTCGGGTCCTCCTTGGCCATGACACACGGCCAGATCTCCACGCTCGCAATTTTCATGGCATCCTCCCTCAACTTATTGTCGGTTTTATCGGCTGCTGCTTTTTACCACACCAATCGAATGCCGTGAACCGGGGGCTTGGGCGTGGCCGGGGCCTATGCTAGCTTGCGGGCTGGATTAACGGGAGCTATTTGGGTCATGGAAGCCAGTTTCAGGGGACTTTTGGACGATTTGCGCGCCGCCGGCCAATTGGTCGAGATCACCAAGCCGGTGGATATCCGCTATATCGCCACCCTGGTCGACCAGTCGGACACCGCGTTGCTGTTCACCGATGTCATCGGCTACGACATGCCGGTGGCCTCGGGCCTGACCAACAGCCGCGAGCGCCTGGCCATCGCCATGGGCTGTGCCTTTTCCGAGATCGAGGGCAAGCTGCGCCGGGGCATCGACCATCCCATCGAACCGGAGATGGTCAATTCCGGCCCGGCCCGCGAAGTGGTGCAGACCGGCGACGACGTCGATCTGTTCAAGCTGCCGGTGCCCTTGTTCTCGGTGCTCGACGGCGGGCCCATGATCACCGCCGGGATCACCCTGGCCCATGACCCGGAACACGGCCACAATTGCGGCGTCTACCGCTATCTGGTCAAGGAAAAGGCCCTGACCGGGATCGACCTGGTCAACCCCAACAATCTCCGCAAATTCGCCAACAAGGCCTTCGCCGCCGGCGAGCCGCTGCCGATCTCGATCAATATCGGCACCCACCCCTATGAGCTCATCACCGCCACCTACAAGGCCCAGATCGGCACCAACGAGATGGCCATATCCGGCGGCATGCGCGACGAGGCGATGAAACTGACCCCGTGCGAGACCATCGATCTGCCCTGCATCGCCGACGCCGAGATCGTGCTCGAGGCCGAGATCCTGCCCACCGGCTGGGTCAAGCCCGAGGGCCGCTTCGGCGAGTTCACCCGGCTGATGGGCGGGCTGCACTGGAACCCCCATGTGCGCATCAAGGCGGTCTCCATGCGCAAGGACGCGATCTATTATGCGCTCCACATGCCGTGGGAGAACATCTGGCCCAGCGCCACCCTGTACGAGGCCGGGCTGCGCCGTTCGCTCAAGGAGGCCGGCATCCAGGTCACCGCCGTCAACGTCACCCCCGGGGGCTCGTGCCATTGGCATGCCATCGTCGCCATCAAGCCCATGCCCGGCGACGGCAAGAACGCCCTCATCGCCGGACTTTCGGTCGCCGACTTCAAGCATATCGTCGTGGTCGACGAGGACATCGACGTGTTCAACGGCACCGACGTGGAATGGGCCATCGCCACAAGGGTCCAGGCCGACAAGGATGTGGTCATCATATCCGGCGCCCGCAGCAAGCCGCTCGACCCTTCCATCCCGCCGACCCCGGGCAAGATTCCGCTCACCGCCAAGATGGGCATCGACGCCACCATCGGCAATGACGTGCCGCGCCACCGCTTCCACCGCATCTCCTACGGCTTCGCCGACACCGCCAAGCTTGCCGATTTCACCGGCAAGGCCAATGGGGGGGCCAAGACGGCGGCCAAGGCGGCGGCAAAAGATGTGGACATCGCGGGTTTGGCCGAACAGATCAAGGCGCTGATCACCGAGCAGCCGCTTTACTTCCGCGAACTCGCCGAGCGTTTCGAGGCGGTGGGCTTCCAGACATTGTCCCGCGCCGTCGGTGAATTGCACGAGAGCGGCGATCTGTGGCAGGACGAGGAAGGCCGGCTCTGTCTAAAAGGCTCCCCCTTCGCCGCCACCCCGCCCCCAAGTCAATAAATCCTACGCCAAGGATTAACCAGGGAAATTTGACGCGGTCC
>CBDUSV010000173.1:0-6449 GCA_965369885.1 uncultured bacterium | reverse complement strand
TCATCAGGATTTTGCCGGTAATGAAACCGCCCTGAAGGCTCTTTTTGGTCATGTAGCCCTGCCACTCGTCGGAGCCGTAGATCTGAGCGAAGAGCTGGCGGTAATAGGTTGCCGCTTCCTTGCTCATGCCCGGGGCGCCAACGACAGTGCGCTGCATGAAGTAGACGAAGTCCTTGCCCAACTCCTTGAAGGTCGGCGCGTCGGCGAACAGGGGCAGCCGTGCCGGCGTGAAAGCGGCAATGGCCCTGGTTTTGCCGGCCTGGTAGAAGCCAAGCTGCTCGGACGGGTTGTTGACCGTCGAGTTGGCGTTGTTGCCGGCCAGTTCCTTGGCCACGCGTCCCCCGCCCTTGTAGGGCACATACTTCATGTTGAGGCCATAGGCCTTGTTGAGGAAGTCGGTCAGAAGATTATCTTCGGAGTTCTTGCCGGTGCCGGCCATGATCCAGGAATTGCCCTTGGCCTTGGCCGCCTTGACGAACTGCTTGACGTTGGTGATGCCGGAGTCCTTGTTGACCCACAACAGGAAGGTGTCTTCGGCCATCCGTCCGATCGGCGTGAACTTCGAGATATCGACCTTGAGCTTCGGCTGGCGAAGCGGCGTGGTGTAGAAGCTGTTCAAGGTGAACATCAGGGTATGGTTCGGGTCCCTGGCGCTCTTGACGTAGACCAGAGCTTCGGCGCCCGAGCCACCCGGCTTGTTGATCGGCGTGAACGGCTTCGATGACATTTTATCCTTGGCGATGATGCTCTGCATCAAACGCACCGCCTTGTCGGCGCCACCACCCTTGCCGGCCATGACGATGAACTCGACAGGCTTCTTGGGTTTCCATGCCGCCATTGCGTCATGGGACACGGTCGCCGCGCCCATGCCGAACAGCAATCCGGCTCCCAGCCCGACCAGGCTGGTTTTTCTAATTATGCTAAGTGATTTCATCTAAGGTCTCCCTATTTACGACCAATTATTGAATAAGGTATCCGGCTTGTTACCGCCTGACGCAAACGAATGCCGGCGGCACAAACTGTTTCCACCCCCGAGCAAAGTAGGACTCGGTCTCTACTAACGCGGTCTACTGTATACCACGCATGGGGACATAGGGGCGCACAGAATCCCGATGACGGCAACACTTTTTTACATATCATCACGATTCTGTGTAGTGCCCGTGATCACGCTCCGGGGCGTGATCACGGCGAAGCTCAAGGGAGGTCAATCTCATCCCCCAGCGCGTGGCAGAGGATCTTGTAGCCGAGCTTGGCGGCGAGGAAATTGGGGGCGTGCAGCCCGCCGATGGGAGCGAGTTCGCAGATATCGGCCCCTATGATGGTGCCGGCCGCCGCGGCGCATTTGATCACCGCCATGACATCGTCCCACATCAGCCCACCGGGCTCGGGCGTACCGGTCGCCGGCATCAGGGAGCTGTCGAAGCCATCGAGATCGAAGGTCAGATATATCGCCCGACCGGTAAGCCGGCGGGCGATGGCGGCCAGATCCCACTGGCCCCGGTCCTTGGCCCAATAGACCGTGATGCGGCCTGTGTTGGCCTCGAGGAAGGCGATTTCCCCGGCGGAAATGTTGCGAATGCCGAACGACACCAATTCCGCCGCCGGGTCGTCCAGCACTCTCCGCATCGCCGCCGCATGGGACCAGTGCTCACCTTCATAGCCATCCCTAAGATCGGCGTGGGCATCGAAGTGGAGGACGACAAGATTGTCAAAGCGTGCCAGGTGGGGCCGGATGGCGCCCGCCGTCAGGGAATGTTCGCCGCCCAACACCAGGGGGAATTTCCCATCTTCGGCCACGGCGCCGGTGATCTTCGCCAATTGATCCAAGGCGGCGGCCACCGAGGCCTTCTCGATCACCGGAGCGGTGAGCGTCACCACGCCCCAGTCGCGGAAGGGCTCGCGCCACAGCTCCTCGTCGAACAACTCGACATGGTGGCTCGCCTCGATGATCGCGGCGGGGCCCTTGGCGGTGCCGCCGCCATAGCTGACCGAGGCTTCCAGCCCGAAAGGCACCACCACCGCCCGGGCGCCCTGATAGGACACCGCGTCCCCGGCGCCGAGGCCAAGGAACCCGTCGTGGGCGGACATCGGGGAAAGGGGGGCGCTCACGGGGCGCGCTCAGGTGAAAAGCCGGGCGAACCGCCGCCGCCGCCGGGTCTTCCAATGGCCCCGGTGGTAGGCGTCGCTGGCGAGCAGGGGGATGACGCTGCCGGCCTCGGCAAACACCATCTGTTCGCGCGCGCTATCGACCTTGCCCCAGCTTGAGGCTTCCTTGAGGGTCGAGCCGCTGCACCCGCCGTCGCGCGCATCGGCGACGGTAATCTGGACGGCATATTTGTGCATCTCGGCCTCATGGCCGAGGATCTCGGCACAGACCACCGTATCCTGGGCGAAGTTCTTCGGCGTCCCGCCGCCGACCATCAAAAGACCGGTTGTCCCGGCCTCGATCTTGATGTCGGTCAGTTCGCGGAAATCACCGGCCGCATCGATGGTGACATGGTGATCCGGATTGCGGTCCTGGTGCAGCACCAGGCCGAAGCCGGCGCTTGAATCCGTGAAGGCCGGACAAAACACCGGCACGCCGTTGTCGTGGGCGGTCTCAACCAGGGATCCGCCCTTGCGGGCCTTGCCGGATGCAAGCCAGGCGCCCATGGCATGGATGAATTCACGGGACGTATGGGGCCGGGGCTCCAGGCCAGCGGCAATCTCGGCGATGGCGTGGTCACAGGCCCGCAGGTCATCCTCGTCGATATAGGTGTCATGGATGCGGTCGATGTGAAGGCGTCTCAGATAGTCGTCATCGATCTCGGCGCTGCCCTGGAAATGGCGGAAACCCAGGGCCTCGAAGAAGTCCATATCGACGATCGAGGCGCCGGTGGCGACGACGGCGTCCACCATGTTGTATTTGATCAGATCGGCATAGACCCCCATGCAGCCGCCGGCCGATGTCGAGCCCGCCAGGGTCAGGATGATCGTGCAGCTTTCATCGCCAAGCATGGCATTGTAGATCGAAGCCGCCCGCGCCAGCTGGCGTGAGGTGAACGACATCTTGGCCATGGCGTCGATGATGGGCCGGGCATCGATTGCCGTCATATCGATATGGATGACCGGGTGGCTGAGAAGAGCCGCCTTCTCATCGTCGGGCTTGGCTTTTGCCGTCATGACGCACCGCCCTGGAGTTGAGGCATCTCGGCCAGATCCTGATCCCATGGCGGGCCGGCATCGGCTTGCGCGCGGTACATGCTCAGGATCGGAGCATCGCTCAGGATGGCTGCAGCGTCGGAATGAAACCCGTTGAAACGGGTTCGCATGGCGCAGCCATAGGCGCCGGTCTGGCCGATTTCAATATAATCCCCCTCAACCATGTCATCGGGCAGCATGAAGGGCCCGGCCATATGGTCCATGGCGTCGCAGGTCGGGCCCCAAAAGGAAAATGGCGCAAGAGCAGCCGGCGGGCGGGCCCCGGGGCGCACGGCGCGCACCGGGAAGGCGAAGCCGGGGACGCCGGCGTCGAACAGGCTGCCATAGGTTCCATCGTTGATGTAGAGCTGATCGCCCCGGCGGTGGTCGACATGAACCAGGGTCGATGCCGCCTCGGCGACCAGGGCGCGGCCGGGCTCGGCCCAGATCTCACACCCATCATTGAGAGGAAGGGTCTTCAACGCCATGGCGATCTCGCTCATATAGGCGTTGAGAGGCGGCGGCGTCATATTGGCATAGACCGACGGGAACCCCCCGCCGACATCGACGATGTCCAACATCACGCCAGACGCCAGAACCGCATCGCCCACCAGTTTGATCGCCGCGCTGAACGCCTTGGGGTTCATGCATTGGGAGCCGACGTGGAATGAGACCCCAAGGCGGCGGGCCACCTGACGGCAGCGCAACAGCAGATCCGCCGCCGCCGCGGGCGCTATGCCGAATTTGGCGGACAGGTCCATCTTGGCATGGACATTGGGAACCTTAAGGCGGATCAAAAGGCCGAGGTCCCCGGCGACCCCAGTTGCACACCCGGTCGCGGCCAGGATCTTTTCCAGCTCGTCGGCGGAATCGAGGGAAAAGTCTTTCACGCCATATTGGAAATAGGCTTGGGCGATGGCATCGCGATTCTTGACCGGATGCATGAATGAGACATGCGCCCCTGGAAAACGCTCGGTTACCAGCCTGGTTTCGGCAATCGAGGCGACGTCGAAGCGGCGTACTCCCGCCCGGTAAACCGCATCGAGGATTTCCGGCCGGGGATTGGTCTTGACCGCGTAGAGGATCTCGCCGGGGAAATTCTCGAGGAAATACCGGCTTGCGCGGACGGCGGCGGCGGGCCTGAGGCAGGTAACCGGGCTCACCGGCGCCAGGGCACGAACCAACGATAGGGCGGAAGAGAACTGGTCCATGTCATGGGGCCCCCTGAAGAGAGTTGCAATATGCTCGTATTTTTGAAACTTCGGAACCGGAAAGCGCGGAATAAGGTCCAAATCACGCGCTGTAAAGAAAAAACACACCCTTGGGTGTGTATGCCCCCAATATGTACGCCCCAGATGAGAAACCGGAACCCCGCGTCAGGGTTTGGAGGCAACCCGTTGGCGACGGAGACTGGGCTGGCTCTCCTGATCGGCGAAATCGATCGCCCGCGAGGCCGGGAAGCTGACCGTGACCTTGGTGCCTTTGCCGGGATGGCTTTTGATATCGAGGGTACCGCCATGGAGTTTGACGAAAGACTCGGCCAGCGGCAGGCCCAGGCCCGCGCCTTCATGCTTTCGGCTCAACGAGCTGTCGGCCTGATTGAAGAGCGATAGCATCCGGGGGATTTCATTGGACGCGATGCCGATGCCGGTATCGGCAACGGTGATGGCGATGGTCCCGTCCTTGCGGCGGCTGGCGGCAACACTGATCTTGCCGCCCTTCGGGGTGAATTTCACCGCATTGGAAAGAAGATTGAGCAGGATCTGCTTGACCCGGCGTTGGTCGGCACGGAGCCACGGCAAATCCTTTTGCACCCGCTTGGTCAGACCGAGGCCGCTTTCCCTGGCGCGTTGGCGGATCAGCCGGAACACGCTGTCAATCACGTCGGCGATATTGAGGTCCTCTTCACTGAGCTCGATCTGGCCGATTTCGATGCGCGAGACGTCGAGGATATCGTTGATCAGCTCGAGCAAATGGCTGCCCGAGCTATGAATGTCCTTGAGGTAGCCGGTATATCGGGCATCGCCCAACGGGCCGAAGATGCCTTTCTCCATGATCTCGGTGAAACCGATGATGGCGTTCAAGGGCGTGCGCAGTTCGTGGCTCATATTGGCGAGGAAATCGGTCTTGGCCCGGTTGGCGATATCGGCATTGTCCCTGGCCTCGCGCATGACCTGATCCGCCTGTTTGATCTGGGTAATATCGGTGAAGGTGGAGACGAAACCGCCCCGGGGCAGGGCCCTGCGGTGGTGGAGATAGGTCACGCCATCGGGCCGGGTGGTTTCATACAGCCGCTCTTCCCCCGCCCTGGCGCTTGACATGCGTTCCTTGACAAACTTTTCGACGTCGCCGGGGCCATAGTCGCCGCGCTTGGCATGAAACCGTATGAGGTCTTCGCGCTTGGCGCCAATATAGACAAGATCGGGGGGACAACCGGTGATCTCCCGGTATTTCTCGTTATAGGCGGCAAGCCTGAAATCGGCGTCATAGACGCAGAAGCCCTGGGCCATGTTGTCGAAGGTGGTCTCCAGCAACCCTGATTTTTCCGCCAGGTCCCGTTCCATCCTGACCTGGTCGGTGATCTCGGTATAAGTTCCAACGAAACCACCGCTGGGGATGGGACCGCGGTTATAGAGGAAGGCACGTCCATCGGGCCGGTGGTGGACGTTCTGAAACACTTCGCCCTTCTTGGTTCTAACGATACTGTCTCGCAGAAATTCCTCGACATCTATGTCGCCGAAATCGCCCCTCTTGGCAAGGAACCGCAAGACTTTCTCACGCGGAGCCCCAGGGACGATAAGATCAGGTGGAAAATCGTTGAATTCTATGAACTTATCGTTGAAGGCCACCAGCCTGAGATCGCCATCATAGACACAGAAGCCCTGAACCATGTTGTCGAGGGTGGTTTCGAGAAGCGTTGATTTCTCCGCCACCTCGCGCTCCGCATCCTTGCGCGACGTGATATCGCGGCAGGCGCCGATGAATAGACGCTTGTCGCCAAGCCACATCTCGCTGGTTGAAAGATCCATGGGAAAGGTGGTGCCGTTCTTGCGACGGCCCGTCAATTCCCTGGAGCCGACGCCGAGGATCTTGGCTTTGCCGGTGTGAAGATAGGACTTCAAATAGCCGTCATGGCGGCCCGCGTCGGGCTCTGGCATCAGCATGGAAACGTTGCGGCCCACGACCTCATCGGGGTCATAACCGAAGATCGCTTGCGCGGCGGGATTGAAGGATTCGATTTTCCCCTTCTCATCGATGGTGACGATGCC
>CBDUSV010000172.1:0-6454 GCA_965369885.1 uncultured bacterium | reverse complement strand
ATACCATTCGATACCATACCATATGTCAATTAAATCCTCTATACTCTCTGACTATGGGATCTCGCTAGTCAAGTCCTGGCCCCCCCTTGAAAGTGGTCCAGGGAGGTGGCGCGGCGCGGCCGTCATCGAGGCCCCCATTCGGAAGGAAGCAGTCCATGGCATCAAAAATCAAACACATCGCGATCATGAGCGGGAACTACGCGCTTGAAGCCCGGTTCTACCAATCCATCTTCGGCATGCGGGGCTCCCCGAAAGGGCGGCCGGCGCGGGCGGTTTCGATTGGCGACGGTTACGTCGGTTTGAACATCAACCCGCGCCGGGCCGGACGTCCCGGCCGGCTCGACCACTACGGCATCCAGGTGGATGATCTCGAAGCGACCATTGCCCTGATCAAGGAGAAATATCCCGGGATCGGGGTCCTGAAGCGCCCCAGCATCCGCCCGTTCGTGGATTTCGCCAACCATGATCCGGACGGCAACGGGTTCGACCTGACCCAGGCCAAGGGCGACAACCTCAAGGACGTCTATACCCACAACGACTGGCAGGCGGATCGCACCATCAGCCATATCGGCATCCGCACCCTGAACCCGGAGGCCTGTGCCGAGTATTACATGGATATATTCGACCTCAAGCTGGCCAACCTGCCGATCGAAAACGCCTGCGGCGTCACCGATGGCCGGGTGACCCTGATTCTCATGCCATGGAGCATCAAGGATTACGCCAATACCGGTATCGTCGGGCCGGGAATGGATTACATCGGCTTCAAGGTCGAGGACATGGCCAAGTTCAAGGAAGACGTCCAGACCGTCGGCGACGGCAACCCCCTGCTCACGCCCGCCCCGGTCGGCACCGGGCCCGAAGGCAAGGCACGGCTCGAGATGCTGGAGCGCACCAGCCTAGGGTCCTGGCACATCGCCGACCCCGACGGCGTGCTTCTCGATATTGTGGCGTAAGAGGAGCATCGAAAAGTACGCAATTTTCGGACCTTCACCAAATTGCGTCTAGGTGTGCAATTTGCCGATCGAGCAGCCAACCAGGTTCGATTTTGTCATCAATCCGAAGATCGCCAAGCCACGCACCCGCGGTTTGCGAATTAGTCGCGGGTGATGCGTACGGACTTGCCCAGGTCTTCGCAGTCTGCGTCGGTCTTAAGCCCGGCGGCGCGAATTCCGTGGATCGCCAGCTCATCGTCTTTTTCCTGCAGATCGCCGGTCACGCCGACCGCGCCGATGACATGGCCGCCGTCATCGCGGATCAGCTGGCCGCCGCCCTCGCAGAACATCTGGCCGCTGGCGACGCCCTTTAGGTACTCCATGAACAAGGGGCGTTGCTCGGCGCGTTGGCGGACGAGATCTGAGGAGCGGCCGAGGGCAAGTGACGCATAGGCTTTGCCATAGGCCATCTCGAACCGCAGCATGGCCGAGCCGTCCTCTTTTTTGAAGGCCTTGACCACACAGCCCGGCTCGACCACCACGGCACTGACCGGGCGTAAATTTTCCTCCCGCGCCCGATCGAGGATTGCGTCGATGATCCGTTCCGCCTGTTGCAGTGATATCTCGCCCATTGTGAATTCCTTCCCTAGCCGATGCCGAACAATGCCTCGGCGGTGTTGCCCAGGATGTCGGCCTTGGCGGCGTCGTCGATGGCGCAATCATGCACCACCTTGGTGGGCTCGGGGTCGCCGATCGGGAAGGGGTAGTCCGAACCCAGCATCACCCGCCCGGCACCGACCAGGCGGCAGAGAAATCCCAGCGCCTCCGGGTCGAACAGGACGCTATCGAAATAAAGCCCCTTCAGCTGCGCCACCGGGTCGGCGAAATCGTCGGAGTGGGTCTGATAGTTGCGGTCGAGCCGGCCCAGCATGTAAGGCAGCGCGCCGCCACCGTGGGACAGGATCATCTTCATGGCGGGGAATCTCTCGAAATGGCCGGCGAACAGCATGCGCGCCACCGCCGTGGTGGTGTCGGTGCCGCGGCCGACGGCGTTGATCATCTGGTAGTCGTTGAGCCGGGGATCGCCGCAGCCGAACATGGGATGGAGGTAAAGGCTGGTGCCGAGATCGGAGGCCATCTGCCAGAACGGATCGAGATCGGGATCGTCGAGATTGCCCGAGGCGCCCTTGGGCTGGGTGCCGATCATGGCGCCGGGAAACCCGGCCTCGACGGCCTCTTTCAAGACTTGCGCCGCGAGCTTACCGTCCTGCATCGGCACGCTGGCAAGCGCGGTGAGCTCGCCCCGGCCAGTGGTCGCGGCCAGCAGGTGCTCATTGATGAAGCGGCTCCACGCCGCGCCCTCGTCGGCCGGGATCTCATAGCCGAAACTGTCGAGCCAGCCGCCGCAGACCTGATGGTCGATGCCTTGCTCGCCCAGCCACACCGCGCGCTGTTCGGCATCGCGGAGCTTGGGCATGATCGGGCGTGTCTGGACGCCGCCGGCGAATTTCAGGGTGTAGCGGCCGTCGTCATGGAGCATCTCCACCGACGGAAACTCCCCCGCCCGCTGGCTGAGGGCGTCGAGCATGGCTTGCGGGGTGTAATGGGCATGGGTATCGATAATCATCGGGAGGCGGTCTCCTGTTATGGCGGGCTTAAGATTTTTCGTGGAGCAGTTTGGCGATGTCGCCAAGGCGCATGGGCAGGGTGGTGATCTCCAGCCCCCGGGGCGCCAGCGCATCATTGACCGCGCTCGCCAAGGCCGCCGGCGCGCCGAGATAGCCGCCTTCGCCTGAGCCCTTCTGGCCCATGGGTGTCAGGGGCGACGGTGTGCAGTGATCGACGGTTTCAATCCTCGGGACCTCATGGATCGAGGGCAGCAGATAATCCATGAAGGTGCCGGTGAGCAACTGGCCGTCTTCGTTATATTCGAATTTCTCATAAAGCGCGGCGCCGATGCCGTGGGCGATGCCGCCATTGACCATGCCGTGGACGATGTCGGGATTGATCATGGTGCCGCAGTCATGGCCGATATAATAGGCCAGGATCTCGATCTTGCCGGTCACCGGGTCGATGGCGACCAGGGGGATGTGGGCCTCGAAGGCAAAACACGGATACATCTGCACCCGGCCTTCGGCGTCGGGCAGGGCGCCGCCGCCGGGAACCTCCCAGACATAGCTCGCCTGGAGCCCGGGCTCGGTGTCCACCGGCATGTCGTGATAGCGCCTATGCGCGATCTCGACCATCTCGTCCCAGCTGATGCGGGTCGTGGGGTCGTCTTTGAGCGCGACGTCGCCGCCGTCATAGACCAGGCGATCCGCGGGGAGTTGCAGATTGTGGGCGGCGATCTCCAACAATCGTTGCTTGATCATCTTGGCGGCGCCCGACGCGGCACCGCCCAGCATGATCGCCATGCGGCTGCCCACCGGGCTGTTGGACGGCAGGCTGGCGAGGGAATCGGTGCGCACCACGCGGATATCGTCCGGGTCGCGCTCCAACTCCTCGCCGATCACCGTCGCCACCAGGGTTTCGTGGCCCTGGCCCGAGGACTGGGTGGCGATGATGCCGGTGAGATTGCCCATCAGATCGATCTTGATCTGACACGATTCCATCCAGGTGGTGGTGGGATTGTTGGGGTTGAACAGGGGCTCGAAGCCGGCATTGCCGCCGGACGGCTCGAGGCACGCCGAAATCCCGATGCCGGCCAACTTGCCCTCGGCGCGGAGTTGATCGCGCCGCGCCACCAGGGCGGGGAAATCGGCCAGCGCCAGGGTCTTGTCGGTGACGGTGTGATAATCGCCGCTGTCATAAGCGGTGCCCGAGGGGATGGTGTAGGGGAACTCGTCCTTGGCGATGAAATTGAGCTTGCGGATCTCGACCCGGTCGATGCCGAGGTGCTTTGCCACCCTATCCACGGCGGTCTCGATGGCGAAGTTGGTCGGCCCCTGGCCGAAACCGCGCACCGCTTCCTGCGAGGTGATGTTGGTGCAGACCGATATGGGTTCGTATTCGACGCTTTGGATGCGGTAGGGCCCGACGATGGCGCCGATCGGCTTGCCCAGCTGCAACGGCGCCCGGCCCGGATAGCACCCCACATTGTCCAGCGCCCGGATACGGAGCGACTTCAGCGTGCCGTCATTGTCGAAGGCGATGCCGACATCGAAGATGCGGTCGGGGCCGTGGGCATCGCCGCCGGTCATGTTCTCGAGGCGGTCCTCGATCAGGCGCACCGGGGCGCCCAGCTTGCGGGCGAGATAGCCCACCAGGACGGTGTGCTTGATGCCGCGCTTGACGCCGTAGCTGCCGCCGACATCGACGTCGTAATGAACCCGGACGCAATTGGCCGGGATGCCCAGGGCCCGGCCGATCTGCTCGGCATATTTGGGCATCTGGATCGACGCCCAGACCTCCAGGGTCTCTAGCCCCGGGTTCCACCGGGCGATGACGCCGAAGGTCTCGATCGGCACCGTGGAATTGCGCCCCCAGCACGCCCGGAAGCTGAGCTTATGGTCGGCCTTGGCGAAGTCGCCGTCCACATCGCCCCACACGAACTTGCGCTGATAGATGATATTGCTGCCATGGTCGGGATGGACCAGGGGGGCGTCGGGTTGGATGGCAAGCTCCGGGTCGACCACGAAGGGCTGCGGCTCGTAATCGATCTCTATCAGTTCGGCGGCGTCCTCGGCGATGTGGCGGCTTGTCGCCACCACGGCGGCCACCCATTCCCCGGCATAGCGCGCCTGGCCGGCGGCCATGGGCCGGCGTTTGATGTTGGGGAGATCCAAGCCCGATAGCAAAGGATTGGTGGCCTCGACCAATTCGTCGCCGGTGATCACATAGACGACGCCGTCCAATGCACTGGCTTCGCCGCTCCGGATGGCGTCAATCCGGGCGCAAGGATAGGGGCTGGTCACCAGGGCGACATGCAAGGTGCCGGCAAGGGCGATATCGGCGACGAAGCGTCCCTGGCCGGTGATGAAACGCCGGTCTTCCTTGGTGCGCCGCTTGTGGGAGACGTGGCGGAAGCGCGCTTGTGCGGTGGTTTCGTCAGCCATCGGCCGTGCCCGTCTTGGCCGCCGCCAGGCGCACCGCGGCGATGATCTGCTGATAGCCGGTGCAGCGGCAGAGATTGCCGCCCAAGGCGTGGTTGATGTCGTCATCGCTGGGCTCGGGATTGGCTTCCAAAAGCGCCGTCGCCGCCATCAGCATGCCCGGGGTGCAGAAGCCGCATTGCATGGCGTGGGCCTCCCAGAACGCGTCCTGCAACGGACTTAAGGTGCCGTCGTCGCCGGCCAGGCCCTCCACCGTGCCGATGGCGTGGCCGTCGGCCTGGACCGCGAACATCAGGCACGCGCGCACCGGGGCGCCGTCCAGGGTGACGGTGCAGGCGCCGCAGACGCCGTGCTCGCACCCGACATGGGTGCCGGTCAGCCCTAAGACATCGCGCAGGTAATCGACCAGGGTCAGCCGGGGCGCGATCTCGCTCACATGGGGCTTGCCATTGACGGTGACGCGGATGGCGCTGGGCTTCACGCTCATGACTTGGCCTCGCCGGTGGCTTGGCGGATTGCGCGCGCCACCAGTTCAGGGGCGATGCGCAGGCGGTATTCGGCGCTGGCATGGACGTCGGAGCCGGGATCGAGGACGTCGGCCACCAGGGCCGCCGCCTCTCGGATGTGATCGTCATCGAGCCGCGCGCCGACCAACGCGTCCTCGCAAGCCGACATGCGCAGCGGCTTGGGTCCGCCGCCGCCGATGGCGACGGCGCATCGTAAGCAGTTGCCGTCATTGTCGGTCTCGATCTGGGCCGCGGCGGCAAGGATGGCGAAGTCTGAGTCGCGGATGCTGACCTCTTCGAAGCCGGTGCCGACTTGGGCGCCGTCCCATACCGGAAAGCGCACCCCGGTCAGGCACTGATCCGGGCCAAGGGCGGTTTCCATGACGAAGGAAAAGAACCCGGCGGCCTGATAGCGGCTTTCGCCGGAGCTGCTCATGGCCGTGAGTTCGGCGTCCAGGGTCAAGGCCACCAGGGGGATCTCCGCCGCCGGGTCGGCATTGGCGATGCTGCCGCCGATGGTGCCGCGGTTGCGGGTCTGGGGATGGCCGACGAAGCCCAGCGCCTTGGCCAGCAGCGGCAGCTTTTGTTGGACCAGAGCGGAGGCCTCGGCGTCGGCCTGGCGAGTGCAGGCGCCGATCACGACCGCGCCGCCATCCTCGGATATGCCTTGCAGCTCGGCCACGTGGTTGATGTCGATCAGAAGCGCCGGGCGCACCATGCGCATGGCCATCAGCGGCACCAGGGTCTGGCCGCCGGCGATGATGCGGCTGTCCTCGCCGCCATCGGCAAGGGCCTGGCAGACCTCTGAGGTGCTTGTCCCGCGGAGATAGTCGAATTCGGCGGCCTTCACGGCTTATCCCGTTTCATGGTGAGATCATCCCTAAAGGGGACAAATATCTGATCACCCCCGGCCATGGCCAGGGTTTTCGGGCGCCTCGAGCCTGAATCGCGAAAAAACCACTGC
>CBDUSV010000171.1:0-6455 GCA_965369885.1 uncultured bacterium | reverse complement strand
TCGCCATAGCCCATGTTGAACTCGGCGAGCAGATTGCCGTCGGCGCCCTTGTGGACCGGCGCCGCATCGTCGGCCAGGGCGTCTCTGCAATCGGCGGCGGCGGGCAGGATGTCGTAATCGACCATCACCACCTGGGCGGCGTCTTCGGCGATGTAGCGGTCATCGGCGATGACCACGGCCACCGGCTCGCCCACATAAGTAACCTCAGTCCCGGCCAGCGCGGCGCGGTTGCGGTCCTGTAAGTAGCTTGGGCTGGGAAGGCCGACGACCAGGAATTTGGTCTTGAGGTAAGGCATCAGATCGTCCAGCGCCAACACAGCGTGGACGCCGGGGATGGCCTTGGCGGCGGCAGCGTCGATGGCGCCGATCTCGGCATGGGCGTGGGGGCTGCGCACGAAGGCGGCCTCCAACATGCCGGGCAGCGCCACGTCATCGATGAAGCGCCCAAGGCCGCGCAACAGCTCCGGGTCTTCCAGCCGCTTGGTGGGCTTGCCAATGACCTTGCCCTTCATCGGCCGTCTCCGGCGCTGCTTTTAAGCCTTTCGGCGGCGTCGAGCGCGGCATCGATGATGCCCTGGTAGCCGGTGCAGCGGCACAGATTGCCCGAGATCGCCTCGCGCACCTCGGTCTCGGTCGGCGACGGGTTGTCGTTGAGCAGCTCCAAAAGGGTGGTCAGCATGCCCGGGGTGCAGAAGCCGCATTGCAGGCCGTGATTGTCGTGGAAGGCCTGTTGGAGGGGATGGAGTTCGGTTTTGGACGGTGCGATGCCTTCGATGGTGGTGATCTCGGTGCCGTCGGCCTGGGCCGCCAGCATCAGACACGACCGCACGCTCAGCCCATCGACCAGCACCGTGCAGGCGCCGCACACCCCGTGCTCGCAACCGAGATGGGTGCCGGTCAGGCCCAATTGGTGGCGCAGAAAGTCCGCCAGGGTCAGCCGCACCGGGACCTCCTCGTCGTAAGCGGTTCCGTTGACCGCCAGGGATAGTTTTCGTTTCTCACTCATGATGTTGCCCCCTCTCGGCCCGCCTCGGCGCGGGTCCAGGCTTTTTCCAGGGCGCGGCGCGCGAGGACCACCGCCAGATGCTGGCGGTAACTCGCCGGCGCGTGGATGTCGTCATGGGCCTCGATGGCTCGGCAGTGCTCGGCGGCGGCGGTGAACAATTCGGTCGATCCCGCCTGGCCCATAAGTGCGGCTTCGGCGTCGGCGTTCCTGAGCGGCGCCGCGCCGATGCCGCCGATGGTGACCGAGGCCCGCGAAATCACCCCGTCGTCACCTGCTTCCAGCAGGGCGGCGGCGGAGACGATGGCGAAATCGCCGTGACGGCGGGAGAATTCCTCGAAGCCATGGCCGTACCCTGGCGCCCACGATGGAAAGCGCACCGATATCAGGACCTCATCCAGCCCCATGGAGGTCATCAAATAGCCGGCGGGGAAATCCTTGAACGGGATGTCGCGCGCGCCATTCGGGCCTTCGACGCCGACGATGGCGTCCATCGCCGTGCACACGGTGGGGATTTCCGCCGCGGCATCGAAGTGCGACAGGCTGCCGCCGATGGTGCCCCGGTTGCGGGTCTGGCGGTGGCCGATATGGGGCATGGCTTCGGCCAGCAGCGGGCACAGCCGTTTGACGTCATCGGAAAACTCGAGATCGCGCTGGCGGGTCATGGCGCCGATGTGGAGCGCGCCCGCGTCTTCGCGGATATAGCTCAGTCCCTCTACCCGGTTGAGGTCGATGATGTGGTCGGGCTGGGCATAGCGCATGTTGAGCATGGGCATCAGGCTTTGGCCGCCGGCGAGCAGCTTGGCGTTGTCCAGCGTCGCCAGCAATTGGACGGCCTCGGCGACGGTGCCGGGATCGTAATAGCTGAAGGGCGGCGGCTTCATCCGGGTTCTCCGTTATTTTGTTCATCTTCGCGTGCCGGCGGCGGGGCATCATAGCCGAAGTCGGACGATTTTGCCTTGGCTTCTCTCAGGGCCAAAAGGATGGCATATTCACCCCGCCGGGGTGCCCGATTCCACCACAACCATACCCATGAGACCGGCCCCAGGGGAGACATATGAAGCTACAGAATTCTTTCGAGATCCCCCTGGCACCGCCGGATGCCTGGGATGTATTGCTCGATATCGAGCGCATCGCGCCCTGCCTGCCCGGCGCCGAGATCACCGAAGTCATCGATGAGAAGACCTACAAGGGCCGGGTTTCGCTACGCCTGGGGCCGGTGGCGCTCAGCTTCGACGGCAAGGCGACCTTCGAGGACATCGATGAGGCCGCCCACCGCGCCCGGGTCAAGGCCCAGGGCATGGACACCAAGGGCAGGGGCGGCGCCAATGCCGAGGTCGAATTCCTCATCGAGGCGACGGAGAGGGGCTCGAAGGTCCTGATCGAGACCGATTTGAACCTTTCGGGATCGATCGCGCAATATGGCCGCGGCGTCGGCATCATCGAAGATGTGTCGACCCAATTGATCGGCATGTTCGCCGATAACTTGCGCCGGCAATTGACCGAAACCACCACTGAAACCACCGCCGAGACCCCGGCCGCGGCCAAGCCCATATCGGGGCTGACCCTGATGTTCCGGGTGCTATGGAATGCCGTCAAAAGGATGTTCTCAAGGCCGGGTTGAACTATACTGCCCGGCCTTGGGGCCCAAGCCTCAAAAACAGGGAAAGCAAAGGTGCAATCATGAGCGTCACCGAAAAGACCGATACCGAATCCAGGGATCTGTTCCTGCTCAATCCCTACAACGACTGGGCCGAGAAGCAGAACATCCCGATCTATGAAGGCTTCGCCCTCGACATGCTGGCCTGCGAGACCAAGCCCTGGGACTTCACCGAATGCAACGGGGCGCTGGTCCACCTTCAAGGCCGCGGCGACTATGTCTCGGTGTTCGTCCACGACATCCTGCCCGGCGGCAAGACCCGGCCGATGCAGCATTGCTTCGAGGAGATTTTCTATGTCCTCGAAGGCCATGGCTCGACCTCGATCACGCTGACCGACGGCACCGCCCACACCTTCGAGTGGGGGCCCAGGGCGTTTTTCTCGGTGCCGCTGAATACGCCCTATCAGATCTTCAACGGCTCGGGCCAGGAGGTCGCCAAGCTGTCGTCCACCACCAACCTGCCCATGGTGCTCAAGCTGTTCCACAATGACGAGTTCGTGTTCAACAACCCGTTCCGCTTCGGCGACCGGGAAGGCCCGGACCAGTTCTATCAGGGCGAGGGCGAGTTGACCCCGCGCAAGCCCGGCCGCCACACCTGGGAAACCAATTTCATCGCCGATCTGCAGCAGTTCGAGCTCAAGGCGTGGGAGGCCCGCGGCAAGGGGTGCTCCAACATGATGATCCTGATGGCCGACGGCACCATGCACGCCCACGCTTCCGAGATGCCGGTGGGCACCTACAAGAAGGGCCACCGCCATGGGCCGGACTTCCACGTGTTCTGCGTGCGCGGCAAGGGCTATTCGGTGTTCTGGTACGAAGGCGACGAAGAAAAGGACTATGTGCGCTTCGACTGGGAGCATGGCTGGGTGTTCGCGCCGCCGGACCAGATGTTCCATTTGCACTTCAACAAGGGCACGGAGCCCTGCCGCTATGCCGCCACCGCGCTCGGCAGCCTGCGCTATCCGTTCTCGGATCAGAAGGAAGCCGGCTATCGCGGCAACGACGTCAGCTACAAGGACGGCGGCGCCCAGATGGAATACAAGGACCAGCCGTTCCGCTGCCACCTGGAATTCCTCATCGAGTGCGAAAAGGCCGGGGTGACATCCCAGATGGGCGAATATATCGACGAAAAACCCTATCATGACGCCATCGAAGCCATGAAGAAGGATGGCTCGCTGAAAATCCCCGCATGAGGGCACCTTGGCCCGGTCCCCAATAAAAAAAGGAGTTTGAACCATGCCCTCCGATGGTTATGACGTCGTTGTCGTCGGCGCCGGCAATGCCGCCCTGTGCGCGGCGCTTTCGGCGCGGGAGAACGGCGCCAGCGTCTTAGTCCTGGAATGCGCGCCGGAGGACGTCAGCGGCGGCAACAGCCGCTTCACCGCCGGGGCCTTCCGCTTCGCCTATAACGGTGTCGATGACTTGAAAGAGGTCGTCACCGACCTCACCGAGGACGAGGTCGCCAACACCGATTTCGGCACCTACACCGAGGACCAGTTCTTCGACGACATGTTCCGGGTGACCCAGTTCCGCACCGATCCCGATCTCTGCGAGGTGCTGGTGCGCCAGAGCTTCGCCACCATGAAATGGATGCGCGCCCAGGGCGTGCGCTTCGTGCCGATCTATGGCCGCCAGGCCTTCAAGATCGACGGCAAGTTCAAATTCTGGGGCGGCTTGACCCTTGAGAGCGTCGGCGGCGGCCCCGGCCTGATCGATATGCTGACCAGCTCCGCCACCAAGGCAGGGGTCGAGATCCGCTATGAGGCCCGCGCCCTTAAGCTGATCTCCGACGGTTTCGGCGTCCAGGGCGTCCGGATCAGTTACCAAGGGGCGCTGGAGGACATCCCGGCCAAGGCGGTGGTGCTCGCCGCCGGCGGCTTTCAGGCCAATTCCGAGATGCGCACCCGCTATCTCGGGCCGGGTTGGGACCTGGCCAAGGTTCGCGGCACGCCCTACAACACCGGCGACGGCATCCGCATGGCCCAGGACATCGGCGCCTCGACCATGGGCAACTGGTCGGGCTGCCACGCGGTGGGGTGGGAGCTCAACGCGCCGGAATTCGGCGATCTGGCGGTGGGCGACAATTTCCAGAAACATTCCTACCCCTTCGGCCTCATGGTCAATGCCAGGGGGGAGCGCTTCGTCGATGAGGGCGCCGACTTCCGCAACTACACCTATGCCAAATATGGCCGCGAGGTCCTGGCCCAGCCCAACCATTTCGCCTGGCAGATCTTCGATGCCAAGGTCATCCATCTGTTGCGCGACGAATACCGCATCCGCCAGGTCACCAAGGCGACATCGGACACCCTGGAAGGGCTGGCGCCAAAGCTCGAAGGCGTCGATGGGGATGGGTTTCTCACGACCATCAAGGACTACAACGCGGCGGTGCAAACCAATGTGCCGTTCAACCCCAACGTCCTCGACGGGCGCTGTACTAAGGGCATCGATCTGCCCAAGAGCAACTGGGCCAACACCATCGATGAGCCGCCGTTCGAGGCCTATGCCATCACCTGCGGCATCACGTTTACCTTCGGGGGCTTGCGCATAGATGCCGAAACCCGGGTCCAGAGCACGGATTACCGGCCGATTCCGGGCCTGTTCGCCGCCGGCGAGCTGGTCGGCGGGGTGTTCTATCACAACTATCCCGGCGGCTCGGGCCTGATCAACGGCGCCGTGTTCGGCAAGGTGGCGGGGCGCTCGGCGGCGGACTACGTCAATTCGGCCTGATCCCGCTGTCTGACTGGGGGGCCGATCAACCGGGAGAGGGAACATGAAACTCGTGAGTTTCCGCCATGGCGCCAAGGATGGCTTCGGCGTCGTCACCGATGACGGCATCATCGACCTCACCGCCGCGTTCTTCTTCGAGACCCGCTATGCCGATCTCCGCGAGGTCTTCGCCGCCGGCGCGGTCGACGAATTGCGCGGCGCGGCGGAAGGGGGCAAGGCTGATCTCGGGCTGACCGATGTCTCTTTCCTCATGCCGATCCCTAAGCCCCATAAGATCATCTGCGTCGGCAGGAACTACGGCGCCCATCCCTATGTCCGCGCTTCCGACAAGCCGCCGGAATGGCCGTCGATCTTCGGGCGCTTCGCGGATTCCTTCGTGCCCCATGGCGAGCCGATCCTGAAACCCCCGGACTCCGACCAGCTTGATTATGAAGGCGAGCTTGCCGTCGTCATCGGCCGCCAGGGACGCCACATTTCCGAAGCCGACGCGCTTTCATATGTGGCGGGCTATACCTGCCTCAATGAGGGCTCGGTGCGCGATTGGCAGACCCGTGGCGCCCAGAACTTTCAGGGCAAGAGCTTCCATCATTCGGGATCGATCGGGCCGTGGATCGTCACCGCCGACGAAATCCCCGATCCCAACGCGCTCAACATCACCACCAGGGTCAATGGCGAGGTGCGCCAGGACGGCGGCACCGATCTGATGATTTTCCGGGTTGCGTTCCTGATTTCCTATATCTCCAACTTCACCCAGCTCGAGCCCGGCGACATCATCACCACCGGCAGCCCCGGCGGCTCCGCCATCGACATGGACACCCCGAAATGGCTAAAGCCCGGCGACAAGCTTGAGCTGGAAATCAGTGGCATAGGCACCCTGGAAAATCCCATCGCGGCGGGGTAGGGGGGGCCGGGTAGGGGTTTGCGTCCCAGAGGCGTTAACCTAAGGTCTGCTTATAGCCAAAAGCGGACATAAGCCTAGTTAACCTTCCTCCAAGGTTTTCCTAGTATCATCGAAACTGTTTCGGTCGGTGCGGGGAGCGCTATCAGTCCGTATTTGGAATTGGG
>CBDUSV010000170.1:0-6455 GCA_965369885.1 uncultured bacterium | reverse complement strand
GCCATCGGCGTGAACTTGGGGTGGATGGAGGCTCTTATGCGAATCAGCCGGCGGGTTAAAAACATCCTCGCCAATTATGAAAGCGACAGTCCGGGCACCAAGGGCAACCTTGCCCGCATCCTTTCACATGGCAAGCTGGGGGGTAGTGGCAATCTTCTGATCCTCCCGGTAGACCAGGGCTTCGAACACGGCCCGGCGCGTAGCTTCGCCCCCAACCCGGCGGCCTATGATCCCCATTACCATTTCCAGATCGCCGTCGATGCCGGGCTGTCGGCCTTTGCCGCACCGCTCGGCATGTTGGAGACCGGCGCCGATAGTTTCGCCGGCGCCATCCCCACCATCCTCAAGCTCAACAGCGCCAATTCCCTGGCGCGGGAAAAGGACGGCGCCGACCAGGCGGTGACCGCATCGGTGGGCGATGCGCTGCGTCTCGGCTGCGCCGCCGTCGGGCTCACCATCTATCCCGGCTCCGACGCCGCCTTCGACATGATCGAAGAGGCCCGCGAGATCGCCGAGGAGGCCAAGGCGGTGGGGCTCGCGGTGGTGATGTGGGCCTATCCCCGGGGCGGCGCGCTGACCACCGAGGGCGAGACCGCCATCGACATCGTCGCCTATGGCGCCCACATGGCGGCGCTGCTGGGCGCGCATATCATCAAGGTCAAGCCGCCGACCGCCCATCTCGAGCTCGCCGCCGCCAAGAAGGTCTATGAGGACCAAAAAATCCCCATCGCCACCCTGCCCGAGCGCATCGCCCACATCGTCCAGTCGTGCTTCAACGGCAAGCGCCTGGTGGTGTTCTCCGGCGGCGCGGCCAAGGACCTGGACGGCGTGCTCAACGAAATCCGCGAGATCCGCGACGGCGGCGGCACCGGCTCGATCATCGGCCGCAACACCTTCCAGCGCCCCCGCAAGGACGCCCTCGCCCTGCTCGACACCATCATCAAGATCTACCAGGGCAAGGCCTGAGGCTTAACGCCGTTTTCCCGCCACACCAGGTCTTAACGCCCCGTCCCGGGCCATTGATCGGGCGCGCCTGGGCTGGTACATTGCCCCCCGGCAGATCGAATTCTACTATCATTTCAATCAATTAAAAAAGGAGTGGGGAAATGCCGAGACCGAAACAGATCGAATGGCCCGACGGCGCCAACATTTGTATGACTTTCATCGTGCCGTGGGAGGTCTGGCCGGAGAATTTCGGAACCCACAAATCCCATCAGCGCACCTCGGGCCATCACATCCCGCCGCCGGGCGCCCCGTTCCAAAGAAGCCTGTCGGCCGTGACCGAACGCGAATATGGCGACCGGGTCGGAATCTGGCGCCTGCTTGATCTGTTCAAGCGTTACGATATGAAGGTGTCTTTGTTGCTCAACGGCATGAAGGCCGAGGATCTGGGCAAGGCGGAGAACGCCGATCTGCTCGCCGAGATCAAGTCCCAAGGCCACGAATATTCCTCCGAAGGCTATGTCCATGAATATTCCTTCATGTACACCAAGGACGAAGAGAACGAATCGATCCAGAAGACCATCAAGGCGTTCGAGGACAATGTCGGGGTCAGGCCCTATGGCTATCTGTCGCCGGGCCATTGCCACACCGACAACACCTTGGATCTGATCGAGAAGGCCGGCTACATCTGGTGGGCCGACCCGCTGAACGATGAGACCCCCTACACCCTTGATGCCAACGGCCGCAAGATCGTGGTCATCCCCTACAACATGTCGGGCTGCCACGACTATTCGACCTATTCCACGGCGCGCACGCCAAGGGATTTGTTGCAGATCTGGAAGGACCAGTTCGATTACCTCTATGAGGAAGGGGTCAGGGGAAATCCCAAGTTCTTCTCCATCAACTTCCATCCCTTCGTCTCGGGCGTGCCCTACCGCTCCAAGATCATCGAGGAATTTTTCCAGTATGTCCGCGGCCACGACAAGGTGTGGCAGGCGCCGCGCATCGACATCGCCAACTGGGTCCTCAAACAGGGCTATTAAGGGTCGTCTAAGAATCTGCGGCGGGCGGCCGCACACCGCCCATATACTAAAATGACCGCGGCCGGGCCCCAGGGCCCGCCGCGGTGAACATGACTTTGGGGAGTCCATGACCGACACGTCTTCCGGCAAAACCGAGCCCCATGGCGGGCGTTACATCGTCGGCATCGACACCGGCGGCACCTTCACCGACGTCACGGTGCTGACGCCCGACGGCGAGGTCACCATCAACAAGTCGCCGACCACGCCGGGCGATTTCTCCCTCGGCGTGATGAACGCGGTCGAGGCCACGGCGGAATCCCTCGATATCACCCCCCAGGCGCTGCTCGCCGACGCCATCATGGTCAAGCACGGCACCACGGTGTCGACCAACGCCATGATCACCCGCACCGGCTCCAAGGTCGGGCTGATCGAGACCAAGGGCTTCGAGGACACGCCCTTCATCATGCGCGCCATTGGCCGGGTCGACGGCCTTGACGAGATGTCGATCCGCCACGTCGCCAACGTCACCAAGCCCGAACCCTTCGTCCCCAAATCCCTGGTGCGCGGCGTCTATGAGCGCATCGATTATCTCGGCCGCGTGGTGGTGCCCCTCGATGAGTCGGGCTTGCGGGAGTCATTGGCCGAACTGGTCGAGGGCGGCGGCGTCGAGGCCATCGCGGTCTCGCTGCTGTTCAGCTGGATGAACCCGGCCCACGAGGACCGGGTTGCCGAGATCATCGCCGAGATGTATCCCGGCCGCGATCTTTACGTCACGCTGTCGCACAAGCTGGCGCCGGTGATGGGGGAATACGCCCGCACCAACACGGTGATCGTCAACGCCTTCCTCGAGCGCACCATCGTCAACTATGTCAACGGGCTCAAGACCAAGCTCACCGGCCAGGGCCTGCGCCACGATCTGATGATCATGCAGTCCAACGGCGGCATCGTCCGGCCCGAGCAGATGACCGCCGTCGGCAGCCTGCAATCGGGCCCCGCCGGCGGCATGATCGCGACCGAATATGTCGCCAAGTTGCTGGACCACGCCAACGTCATCACCACCGACATGGGCGGCACCAGCTTCGATGTCGGGCTGCTCACCGACCACACCCTGTCATACGCCCGCGAGCCCATCGTCGAACGCTACCGGGTGCTGCAGCCGATGATCCAGGTCGAATCGATCGGCGCCGGCGGCGGCACCATCGCCCGGGTCGACGAGGTGACCGGCCGGCTGCTGGTCGGCCCGGAAAGCGCCGGGGCCGATCCCGGCCCCATCGTCTACGGCATGGGCGGCGAACAGGTGACGGTGACCGACGCCAATGTGGTGCTGGGCTATATCGATCCGGATTATTTCCTCGGCGGGCGGCGCAAGCTCGACAAGGCGGCGGCGGAAGGCGCGATCAAGGAGCGCATCGCCGATCCCCTGGGTCTCTCGGTGATTGAGGCGGCGGCGGGCATCTTCGACGTGGTCAATTCCAAGATGTCGGATCTGATCCGCAAGCAGGTTGTGCGCGAGGGCCACATCCCCGAGGAATACGCCATCTACGCCTTCGGCGGCGCCGGCCCGGTGCACGCGGCGGCCTATGGCGCCGAGCTCGGCATCGACAAGATCTACGTCTTCCCCACCAGCCCGGTGTTCTCGTCCTTCGGCATCGCGTCGGCCGACGTCATCCACACCACCATGATCACCCGGCACTTCACGCCGCCCATCGACATGGCGAAGCTGGATGAGTTGCTGACCGAGATCGAAACCGGCCTCGGCGGCGAGATGGCGGCCGAGGGCTTCGGCGCCGATGATATCTCGTTCCGCCGCACGCTTTACATGCGCTATGCCCGCCAGATGAACGAGGTCGGCGTCCCCATCCCGACCCGGACCTTAGGCGTGGACGACCGCACCACCATCGAGGGCCTGTTCAACAAGAAGTACGAGGACATGTTCGGCTCCGGCGCGTCCCATGAAGAAGCCGGCATCGAGATCATCTCCATCGGCGTCGACGCCATCGGCGCCACCCCCAAGCCGCAATTGAAGCAGGTGAAAGCGGCGGGCGAGGATGCGCGAGCGGCATCGAAGGGCACGCGCCAGGCCTACTTCACCGGCGCGGACGCGGGCTGGCACGATGCCGGCATCTATGATTACCTGAAGCTGGCGCCGGGCAATGTCATGGCCGGGCCGGCGATTATCGAGACCCCGTTCACCACCATCGTGGTGCCCCAAGGCAAGCGGGCCGAGGTCGATTCCTATCTCAACATCGTCATCGAGGGCTAGGGCATGGCTGATCAAGACAAGACCGGGAGCTATCAGGTCGATCCCATCCGCTACGAGATGTTCGTCCACCGTCTGGTCAACATCACCGAGGAGGGCCGCATCGCCCTGCAGAAGGTCTGCGCCTCGCCCATCGTGGTCCAGGGCGGCGAATGCATGTGCAGCTTCTCCGCCCCCGACGGCACCACCATCATCTCGGCGTCGGGCCATCTGCGGTTCTCGGCCGGCTGCGAGGACGCGGTCAAGAAGGTCATCGAATATTATACCGAAAATCCCGGCATCAATGACGGCGACCAGTTCTTCATGAACGACCCCTATATCGCCTCGACCCATGTGTTCGACGAGATGCTGGTGAGGCCGATCTTCCACGGCGGCAAGCTGATCGCCTGGTGTTCCGCCATGACCCACACATCGGACACCGGCGGCATATTGCGCGGCGGCGCCACCGAGATTTTCCACGAGGGCGTGCGCAGCTGCGGCATCAAGCTGGTCGATGGCGGTGAAATCCGCCTTGATGTGTTCAAGAACCTGACCGAACAGTGCCGCGACCCGGAATATGTCGGGCTTGACCTCAAATCCCGCATCGCCGCCAACAATGTCTGCGCCCGCGGCTTCTTACAATTGATCGAGAAATACGGCGCCGAATTCGTCCAGGCCGGATGCCGGAAGCTCCATGAGGATTCCGAATCCATGGCGCGGGACCGGCTCGCGTCCCTGCCCGACGGCACCTGGCGCGCCACCAATTTCGGCTGCTCGACCGATCTCAAGACCGGCGGCGCCAAGGTGTTCCAGGTGGTCTGCACCATGACCAAAGAAGGCGACCACGTCACCTTCGACTACACCGGCACCAGCCCGCAAAGCGACGACGCCAACAACTCGACCTATGTGGGAACCTGGGGCCAGCTGTTCGTGGCGCTCACCAGCCAGCTGTTCTGGAACATTCCGTGGAACGGCGGCATGACCAAGCCGGTGACCATGACCATCCCCGAGGGTACCCTCAACAACTGCCGCTATCCGGCGGCCTGCGGCGGCGCGCCGGGCGTCGGCAATTTCACCACCCAGACCGCGTCGTCCTGCATCGCCAAGATGCTCTATGCCGCCGGGCTCGTGCACGACGTCAACGCCTCGCTCTATGGCGCGGGCTCCGGCGGCGGCGGCTCCAACTCCGGCGGCATCGGCGCCATGTATGGCGGCCACAACCAGCACGGCCTGCCGGTGGGACAAGGGCTCTATGACCGCCACGCCCACGGCTTCGGCGCCGCGCCCTACCGCGACGGGGTGTCCACCGCCGGCCACATGAACAACCCCACCGTGGGGATTTCGGATATCGAGAACATCGAGCTGCAATATCCCCTGATGTATCTCAGCCGCAACCACATGACCGACAGCGGCGGGTTTGGTAAGTATCGCGGCGGGCTCGGGCTGCAACGCATCATCATGGCCTACGGCACCGACGATCTGACCGTGAACTATTCGCCCTATCACGGCATCCCCGGCGGCTGGGGCATGTTCGGCGGCTATCCCATGGGCATCGGCGGCAACAAATACCTGCTCGATGCCGAGAACGTGAAGGACGAGCTCGCCAAGTCGCGCTATCCGGTGACCCACGAGGCATTCGCCGCCATGGGCAAGCCGGTGACCCCGGACCTCGCCGCCTTGAAGCGATTGAACGTGCCGGAGGGCGGGCTGATGTTCGACCCGGTGGGCGTCGGCTCGGGCTATGGCGATCCCATCGACCGCGACCCGGAAAAGGTCCTGCAAGACGTCAAGGACGAGGCGGTGTCGGCCAAATTCGCCGACAAGATCTATGGCGTGGTGCTGAGCGATGACAACACAGCCGTCGATTCCAAGGCCACCGAGACCCGGCGCGGCGAGATCAGGGCGGAGCGCCTGGCCGCCGCCGAGCCGGTGGGCCCCCGGGGCAAGGCCACCAACCAGGCGCCGGAGCCCGGCGAGAGCCTGGTGCGGATCCACGAATATCTCGACGTGGTGCGCCACGGCACGGACGCGCCCATCACCGAATGCCGCAAGTGCCAGCACAATTTCGGCCCGGCGGCGGAGAACTACAAGCTGGGCTCGGTCCGCCAGATCATCGACAAGGACGAACTCACCGAGATGCCGCTTCCCGCCGGCAAGAAGTCCCTGGCGCTGTTCGCCACCTATTTTTGCCCGGGCTGCGCCACCGAACTGGACGTCGAGCCCCACTGCCCGCAGATCGAGGGCGACAAGCT
>CBDUSV010000169.1:0-6468 GCA_965369885.1 uncultured bacterium | reverse complement strand
CGGGGCTTGGTCCCTGCCCTTCGAGACGGCTGCGGAAACGGCCAATCAAATCGGTCAGCGGGATAGCGATCACCACCGCCGCGAACGGCGAAAAACGTCCGTGCATTAGGCTTAGCGGCAGGAACACCGCGGTCGCGACCCCAACCAAACGCCAAGCCGGTGCGAGGCTCCCCTGGTGCTCCCTTGTCAGCACCCACACCAGATACGGCACCGTGATCAGCACCGGGCCGAGATAGAACAGGAACCGCGCCGTGGTCACGCCGCTTACGGGCAAGAATCCATTCATGTTGGCAATCTTTTGCAGCCACAGAACCTGTAACCTGGGATCAACACCGGTCAAGGGGCCGGCAAAGAAATCCGGGTAAACCAACCACAGTAGACCGCCCGCCACCACCGCGCCCGCCAAAGCCAGAACCATTCGCCCTCCCCGGCCCTGGATTCGAGCTTCAGTGCGCGCCGCCAACCACCAAAACCCCAGGGCGAGAACGGCGACGAGCAGATGGACAACGGAAATACGGTCATATTCCGCGAGAACATATTCCGTCGGCGGCCGCTGGGCGGCCAACGCCACCACCATTGCCAACAAAAGTCCCAGCGCCATGACCAGATACTTGCGCGCATCATTGCGCCGACCCACAATCCAATGGAGCGCGGTCGCGGCGAAGATGATGGCAAGAGCCAATAGAACCTCGACGCTAAACCACACCCCGATGCCAAGGGCGGCGCCGGTCGCCAATGATAAGCCCGGGCTATAGGGCCTCATCAACAGCCTCATGGTCAGTCCCATCGCGACCACAAAAGACCAAAGGATGAGGACGTGATGGTCGGCGCGGCCGGCCAGCGCATAGATGATGATCGCGGGTTGAACCAGCAAGACGATCATGGCGAGGATGCGGCGGGAATAATCGAACATCGGTGCCACTGCCCAGGCGAAGGTGACAACAACCGCGCACTGAAGCAACGGAGACACAACAACGCCCGTCCAGAACAGTGCCTTGTCAAAGCCGAGAAGTGGGCTTGCGGCCCAGGCGCCGGCCAGCAGCAGGACATCGAAGGGCCGGGTCCAGTTGAGAATGTCCCCGAACGGTGCGTTGGCGCGCGGCACGGTGGCGTCGAACCAGGCGCCGGTCTCGAACAGCCGGGAGGCATGGACCAAATGCATGTAGGAATCCGGGCCCAACAGGTTCCCATCGAGAACCGGAACCAGACGGAACAAGATGAAGCAGGCCTGGAAACCGAGGACAATCGCCAAACACAACAGATAGGGGCCGGGGCCCCCTCGGGCATGATCCCCGGGTGACATCCCGGGTGACATCTCGACCGTCATGACGCCGAGCCTGGGCGCGGCCGGATCACCTCGAACAACCGGAAATTTCCCATTTGCCCCGGCAACTCGACAAGACGCAACCATGGTGGAACGCGTCCTCCGGCCAATTGAAGATAGAAGGCATCATCGCCGTGGTTCTGATGAAAAAAATCTAACATCGCTTGAACCGGGCAGAGCAGGATCAGACCCACCCCGCGACGTTGAACCACGCGCTGGGCTACTTGAGGATCAGCGGATGCAAAGGAGTTGTGAACATCGACCATGCCAGCCGCGTTGCGGTGGAAGGGCGTGCCGACGACCTTATGCCGGGTCCGGTACAGGAGTTCAGGGCCGCTAGGGACCGAAGCAAGAATGATGCGTGGGTCCCCACGCCAACGGCCGGAGTCCAAATAGCTGGCAATGCGGCCCTTTGGGCATCTCTCCACGGCCGGTGGCCGGTCGCCGGCCACGGCGGGCTGCTTCATCGACTTTGTCACAGCCGTAACCGATATTCCTACACCAATCCAGCCGGCCAGAAGAACCGCGATGATCATGCCACGTGCCAACTGGCCGGAAAGGCGATCAGTGTTCCACTGGAACCATCGCTGGAAACGTCCCACAAATTCGACCAGAACGACAATCAAAAGCAGTTCGGCAAAAGGCGCAAAACGGAAATGGAGAATAGCCAGAGGAAGATATACGCCAAGTGTGAGACCGACATAAAGCCATGACCACCATTGGGGCTGGTTACGCCCAGAGATCAGCACCCACAACAGAAATGGAACACATACCAATGACGGGCCAAGGTAGAATAGGAACTTGCCCGAACTGATGGCATCGACCGGAAACAAAGGTTTCATCTCGTTGACAGACGAAGCCCAGATCTCCACGACGCGCGGATCAAAGTCAACCATGGGGCCGGCGAAGAGCTTGGGATAGACCACGAATACCAGAGCGGATGCCGCCACCGCGCCACACGCCGCCATGGCGATACGTCCGGAAACACTCCCAGTGCCCTTGCCCCTCTGTTCCGAAAGCCGCACCACGGCCCAAAACCCCAATGCCACCAGGGCGATAAAAAAATGAACCACGGATATGCGGTCATACTCCTCGGCAAGGTATTCCCCAGGAGGCCGTTCAATCACCAGGGCCATCAGCACCATCATGGTCAAACCAAAAGCGGCAGCCAGATTCTTTCGCGCGCCATCACCGCCTGCCAGAATCCAATTTACCGACATCGCCGCGAACGCCACGGCAAGAACCAATAGGAGTTCTGTGCTGAACCACAAGCCCGCCCCAAGGACGGCGCCAGCCGCCAATGCCAGACCATGATTGTAAGGCCGCCCAATCATTCGAACCATGAGCCCCACAACAACGATGAAGGTGAGGTAGATCAGGCCATGGTGATCGGCGCGGCCGGGAAACGAATAGACCATGACCGCCGGTTGCGCCAGAACCAGGGCCATGGCCAGGCAACGGAGCTCGCGGCTCAAGAACGGCTTGGCCGCCCAGGCCAGAGCAAGCGCGGTGATCATCAACAATACCGGCCCGCTCAGGGCGCCGGCCCAAAACAACCCGGCTTTAAATCCCAGTACAGGCGAAAGAAGCGCCGCCCCCAAAAGCAGCAGCACGTCGAAAGGCCGGGTCCAGTTCAGGACCTCACCGTAAGGCGCGTTGGATCGCGGGATGGAAATATCGAACCAACCACCGGTGTCATGGAGATGGGTGGCGCGAACCATATGCATATAGGAATCCGGCCCCATCAGGTGGCCATCGAGAACCGGCACCAGACGGAACGCGATGAGGGACGCGAAAACAACCGCAAAGATGCCGAGGATACCCAGATAAGGCAGCGCCCGCTTCCAATCACGCCTAGGCGCAGAGGCCATGCCCGGGTCCATGCCAGGGTCCATGAATTTCATCCCCCCAGCCTTTGACCACCCACTGCCATCACCGGATCACCTCATAAAGCCGAAAACCTCCTTTGTAGCCCAGAATTTTTACTTGTTTCAGCCATGGCGGCACGTGCCCCTGGAGCAAACGCATGAACAGCTCCGATTCATCGGAGTCCGGTTGCCCGGTAAGCAGCTCGGTACAAATCAAGATGGCATCGGCGCCCCTTCGGTGCAGCCGGCGCCGTGCGTCATCGTCATCGGTCGCGGTCAGAATCCGGAAATTGTCGATATTGCCAGCCGCATTGCGGTGGTTGGGGGATGCCAGGACCCCATGGCGGGTACGGTAGAGGATTTCCGGCCCCTGATTGATCGGGGTGATGATGATGTGCCGCCGCGCGCCCAAGCCACGCGGGTCATTCAATGTCGCCACAATATCGATTAACCGGCAGGGCGCGCTGGCCACTTTCACCTCGCCTCCAGAGGCGTCAACGGGGGGGGATGGCGCCGCGGCGGCGCTGATTACGACTCCCAAGGTGGGAAAACCCACCACGATGAAGACCGCGACCACGGCACGGACGAGCTTCCCGGCAAGCCGGTCGGCCTTCCACTGAAAGCGTAGGAGAAACCAATTCACCACCGCGACCAACACCACCGTGAGCAGGATTTCGCCATAGGGGGCAAAGCGCATAATTTGTAAACCCAGGGGCAAAAACAGGCCCAAGGCGAGCGCCACCAAAAGCCAGCCCGGCCACAATGTATCTCCCCGGTCAGCCACAAGCCGGTACAGCACAAAGGGCACACAGATCACAGCCGGCCCGAGAAAGAACAGAAACAGGCCCAAGCTTTTGACATCGGTAGGCCACAAAGGAGCCAGTTCCCCGCGGCTCCAGTTCAGGATGTGAACGAATTCCGGGTCCATTTCGGCCAAAGGTCCCATGAAGAATTAGGGAAATAACACGACCAACGCGGCACCCGCCACCGCGGTGCCAACCCCGGCGAGAATCAACCGGCCAACGGGTTTGGATGGCGCCTTGCCACCGACCTCCAACCCATGCACCAGGCCCCAGAAGCCGGTTGCCACAAGGCCAACGAAAACATGGACGATGGAAAGCCGGTCATACTGCACCAATAGGTATTCCGCCGGCGGCCGTTCGACCACCAGGGCTGCGAGGATCATCAAGACAAAGCCGATCCCGAAAGTAAAATTCTTGCGTGCCGCCTCGCCCCCCCCTATCACCCACGCGAGCCCGGTGGCGGCGAAAGCAAGGACCAGCACCAGCATGGATTCAACGCTGAACCAAATACCGGCCGCCACCGCGGCGCCGGCGGCAATCGCGATAGCGCGGCTGTATGGCCAGATCAGAAGACGGAGGATGAGACCAAGCGAGATGATGAATGACAGATACAGAAGCGTGTGATGGTCGGCGCGTCCTGGAATGGACATGATCATCACCGCCGGCTGCATGATCATGACCACCATGACCAGAATGCTGCCCATCCGGTCCAGGAATGGCGCGGCCGCCCAGCCCAGAGCCGGGGCCGCGAGCGCCATCAGCACCGGCGAAATGAAAGCGCCGGACCAAAAGATCCCGTCCTTGAATGCCATGAACGGGGCCAAAAGCCAGCTCCCCGTCAACAACAGGATGTCGAAGGGACGAGTCCAATTCAGAATCTCGCCGTAAGGCGCGTTCCCCCCCTGGAGGCGAACATCGAACCAGGCGCCGGTTTCATGGAGCTGGCTCACCCGCAACAGATGCAGATAAGCGTCCGCATTGATCAGTTGTCCGTCCGCAACCGGCAGAACCCGGAAAATCACCAGAGCGGCGTGGAGCGCGAGGATAAGAATGAAAATGACAAGGTAGGGAAAAACCCTGTCCCCTGGCTGCGCTGGCGCTGTCGGAGACTCAGCCGTCACAACCATCTCCTGCCCAATTTGTCATCGGCCGGTTCCTACGCCATCTTCCCAGTTAGGTGCAATATCGATTGGAACAATTGGTAAGTTTGAGATCGGTCGAGAACGAACTTCGGCAACACCGCGTCTGGAGATATTGATGATTGAAAATATTAAGGAATCATGAATCGGCCGTGGCGGGGATGGCAGAAAGGCAATCAATCGGCAGAATCAAGAAAGCCCGCTCAACCGAGCGGGCTTTCCCTGCATCAAGAAGATAAACCGTTCCGCCGTGACTAGAACAGGCCCACGGTACATGCGGTGGCATTGTTCAAGCAGGAGGCCATGGAGTTGAACAAGGCGCCCAGGGCGCCACTCATGGCCAGCACGCCGGCGATGATGAACACGGCAACCAGCGCCATGATCAAGCCATATTCAACGGCGTTGGCGCCACTGTCGTCCCGCATCAGGGACATGATATAAGTCCGAACCTTTGTAAACATACCCAGTCTCCTAAAAATCTATGTGTTTCCACCCTTGGAAACAAATTGACGGCATAATTAAAGTCGTTGCCCGCCGCTCCTTTTGTGCTTGCCCAGCGTTTCCGCGCCGCAAGAATACACCTTTATGATATCAACAATAACGGCAATGACAACAAATCAAACATGAACACAGCATTAAAAACATATCTTCAATTAGTACTTCCGAAAATTAAGGTAAAAAAACATCCTTAATATCCTAAAAAAGCTATGAGCAGACCGGATTAACACGATACGGCCGAATCAAGAAAGCCCGCTCAACCGAGCGGGCTTTCCCTGCGTCAAGAAGATGAACCGTTCAGTCGTGACTAGAACACGCCAACATTACAAGCAGTGGCATTGTTCAAGCAGGTGGCCATGGAGTTGAACAAGGCACCCAGGGCGCCACTCATGGCCAGCACGCCGGCGATGATGAACACGGCAACCAGCGCCATGATCAAGCCATATTCAACGGCGTTGGCGCCACTGTCGTCCCGCATCAGGGACATGATATAAGTCCGAACCTTTGTAAACATACTCAATCTCCTAAAATCTCTGTGTTTCCACCCCTGGAAAAAAATGGACGGCACCGTGAAAGTCGTTGTCCGCCGCTCCTTTGGTGCTTGTCCAGCGTTTCCGCACCTAAAGAATTCACAAATATAATACCAACAATAGGGAAAATAACAACGATTACTACATGAACATTACATTAAAAATAGATGACTATATAGTAATTAACCATATTAAGGTAAATAATTATACTTATTAACCCGCAAAGCAGAACCCGGCCCCGCTGTTGGCGGGACCGGGTTCAAAACCATCTCGCTTAGCCCGGCCCGGCTGGCCCGGAGGTCCGGC
>CBDUSV010000168.1:0-6516 GCA_965369885.1 uncultured bacterium | reverse complement strand
CGCAGATACGGATCCTCCTGGTTGTAGGGGATGGCGGTGCCGCCTTCCTTCATGTCGATGGCGCCGTAATCGATGGCCTTCTCGCCGGGCCGGCCTTTCTCGCGTCCCGGCGCGTTGGGCCCGAACCAGGCGGTGAGCCTGAGCGGCTCGGCGCTGACGCCGAAATGCTGGTGGATCCAGTTGCCGCTCATCGGTGCCGCCGAGACCATGCCGACCGGTTCGTAGTCCTGGCGCTGGATGTGTTCCTCATGGCCGTCCTTCCACGGCGTCGGCCCATAGGTCTGGGGCCAGGTATAGGTGTAGCCCTTGCCGGTCAGGCAGATCAGCACCGCCGCCGAGCCGTGGGCGTGGCCCTTGGAATAGCGCCCGGTCTCATGCTGGCCGATCCACAGATAGAAGTTGTTGCCGGTCATGTGGGGCTCGATGCGCCGGTAGCCGGGTGAACGCCTATTGTCCAACGGCAGATCGCAGGTGACGATGTCGGGGATGATGTTGGTCTCGCGCATGGCGAGGCCGCGTATCGGGTCGGGCGCGATCTCTTCCTTGTAATGGAAGAAATCATCGGCGGCGTCGTAGCGGTCCTGGAAGACATGGTCACAGTTGAAGATGAAGTTCGGGCTGTTGAACATGTTCATGACATTTGGCGCCATGGTCCCGCCTAACAGCAGCGCCGGGCTCGAAGTGGCGTTGACGATGCGGTGCCAGGCATTCAGCGGGATGGAGAACAAGGACCCCTTCTGCCATTCGAAGGTCTGCTTCTTGCCCGTGCCTTCGACCCACACTTCGGTGGAGCCGCGGCCATCGACCACCAAATACTGCTCTTCATACATGTGCTTTTCAGGATTCAGCGCGCCGGCGCCGGGGATCTCGACCAGATGGCAGCCCCACAGCCCTTCGGTGCCGTAAAGCTGGATGAAGGTGCCGTTGCCGCCCATGCGTTTCCACGGCTTCAACGGTAAATCCTGGACCCGATAGACCCCGATACTGCGGTAGATCGGAATTTCCTGTTCTTCCATGAAGTTGTCATAGGGCGAATTGGGACGCGCCCACGAGCCCAAGCCCGACTTCTGCTTCCGGTCGGTGGGCTCAACCCATTCCCCGTCCTTTGTGGTCCATTCGCTCATGGTTCTTCCCTATGTGTTCCTGTGTTTTTCAACAATCTGCTGATGATTTTGCCGGGGACAATGCCAGCCCGAGACAACGGCGCCATATTAGATAACTTGCCCGCCGGCATCAAGGTTGGCTCGAATGTCCCGAAGGATTGGAATATGCTGGCCGGCGATATGAGCGCACTCGAAATCACCCACACCATGGGGGATCAGGACCTGGGCCACGCCATCGATATCCGCCGCCGGGTCTTTATCGATGAGCAAGGGGTCACCGAGGATGAGGAAATGGACGGCCTCGACGGCCAAAGCCGCCATTATGTGGCGTGGCTCGGCGGTGAGGCGGTGGCGACGGCGCGGGTGCGGACCCTGGACGGCGGCACCGCCAAGATCGAACGCATGGCGGTGCTGGCGCACCATCGCCGCCGTGGCATCGGCGCCAAACTGATGGCCCGCATCATCGATGACGCCCGGGCCTGGGGCATGGCCAGCGCCACGCTGAGCGCCCAATGCCGGGTCGAGGATTTCTACCGCGATCTCGGCTTCACCCCCGAGGGCGAGGTTTTCATGGATGCGCGCATCCGCCATATCCGCATGGTGCGGACCCTATGAGTCCCCAACCAACCCAACCTATAAGGAGTACACCATGACCGATCCTGGGGCCGATAAGGAAACCGCGCTGATCATCGGCGCCGGGCCGGGCTTGAGCGCGTCCATCGCACGGCTTTGCGCCGCTGACGGCATGGATGTCGGCCTTGCCGCGCGCGATTGCGCCAAGCTCGATGGGCTCAAATCCGAGATCAAGGCCCGCGCCTATGGCTGCGACGTGAGCGCGCCTGACCAGGTGGCAAGCCTGTTCGCCCAGGTTGCCAAGGATGCCGGCGTGCCCGATCTGGTGGTCTTCAACCCGAGCTACCGCACCAGGGGGCCGATCTCGGATCTCGACCCGGAAGAGGTCAAGAAGACCCTTTTGGTCGCGGGCTTCGGCGGGTTTCTCGTCGGCCAGGCGGCGGCCCGCGCCATGGCCGGACGGGGGTCGGGCTCGATCCTGTTCACCGGGGCCTCGGCCAGCGTCAAGGGCTATGTCAATTCGGCGCCCTTCGCCATGGGCAAGTTCGCCCTGCGTGGCCTGGTCCAGAGCATGGCCCGGGAGCTCGCGCCTAGGAACATCCATGTCGCCCATTTCATCATCGATGGCGGCATCTCCAAGGGTCCCGATGATCCCCGTGGTGCCGACCGCGGCCCGGACGGCATGTTAGAGCCCGACGCCATCGCCCAGAATTATCTTCACATCCACCGCCAGCACCGCAGCGCCTGGAGCTGGGAGATCGAGCTCAGGCCCTGGGTCGAGACCTTTTAAGGCCGGGCCAGGGCCGTGTCCGCCGGTTAACTGAAAAATTACCCTTTTCCGCCAATCTTGAGGGGCATAGGTGGGAAGGGGCAGACCATGGATCCGGAGCAAGTGTTGAGAACCGTGATCGGTTCGGTCATCGCCTTCGCCGTCGGCGTGTTCTACATCTATATTTTCACGTCTTATTAGCCGCTAAGCGCTGCTGGGCCTTGGCATCCCTGGCCGCACCCAGGGTGCCGTTGACCTCGGCGCCGAGCACGAAAAAGATGCCGCTCATATAGAAAAACAGCATGGTTATGACGATGCCGCCGAGGCTGCCATAGGTCACTGTGTAGGATCCGAGCTGGCTCAGATAGAGCGAGAACAAGGTCCCGCCGAGAAGCCACAACAATGAAGCCGTGACCGCGCCGGGAAGGGTGTGGTGCCAGCGCTGGCGCACATTGGGAAGCCAGCGATAGAGCACCGAGACCCCGAGAATCAGCACGGTGATGGCGACGGCATGGCGCACCAGCGCCCACATCCACGCCTTGATCAACTGGAATTTCAGGATCGGCGCCAGCCAATCCCACAGGAACGGGCCCGCGATCACCGCGAACACCGCCAAGATGGTCGCCGCGATGCCGACCATGACCAGGATCAAATCCTCTAACCGGCGGCGCCATGCCGCCTGCAGGGAAGTGACGCCATAGGCGTTGTTGGCGGCCAGGCGCAAGGCTTCCAGACCGGATGACGCCGCCCATATGGTGCCGATGATGCCCACCGTCATCAACCCGCCACGGCGCTGTTCGAGAATTTCCACGATGACCGGGGACAAGGTGTCGACCATCTCGGCGGGAAGGAAGTCGAAAGCCATATAGATCAGCTGTCCGGCGATCTCTCCGGTGCCGAGGAAACTCGCCGCCGAAACCACGACGATGAGGAACGGAAACAGCGCCAACAGGGTGCAAAACGCGATATGGCCGGCCCATTGCGGCCCGTGATGGGCGAAGAAGCGCTCGGCGATGATACGCGTAAGTCGCAACAGTTTCATCTCTCGGGCCCGCCACGATTGTAATTTCCAGCCAAGACAAGATAGACTCGTTTCCCCAGGAGAGGATCAATCAATTTTCGCAACTGGCCATGACCGATCGTTCTGACTTACCCCGCTCAGGTGGCCGCATCTTGGTCGATGCCTTGCAACTTCACGGCGCCGACACGGCGTTTTGCGTCCCCGGCGAAAGCTACCTGGCGCTGCTGGATGCGCTTTATGGGCGCAATGACGACCTTCGCCTGGTGACCTGCCGCAAGGAAACCGGCGCTTCGTTCATGGCCGAGGCCTACGGCAAGCTGACCGGCAGGCCCGGCATCTGCTTGGTGACCCGCGGCCCCGGATCTTGCAATGCCAGCATCGGCGTCCATGAGGCATTCCAGGATTCGACGCCGATGATCCTGTTCATCGGCCAGGTGCCGCGCCACCACCGGGGCCGCGAGGCCTTCCAGGAGGCGGATTTCACCGCCATGTTCGCGCCCCTGGCCAAGGCGACTGCGCGCATCGAGGACACAAGCGACATCCCCGATGCGGTGGCCCACGCCTTCCATACCGCGAGCTCCGGCCGGCCGGGCCCGGTGGTGGTGGAAATCCCCGAAGACGTGTTGTCCGACGAGGCCAGTGTGGCCGATATCCCGCCACTTGAGGTCCAACGCCGCCGCCCCGAGGCCGCCGACATGGAGAAATTGCGAGCCCGGCTGGCGGCGGCTTCACGGCCCATGATGATCGTCGGCGGCAGCGGCTGGACCCCGGATGGATGCCGCGACATCACCGAATTCGCCACCGCCAACCGGCTTGGCGTGGCGACGTCGTTCCGCCGCCAGGACATCATCGACAATGACCAGGCTTGCTTCATCGGCGGCCTTGGCCTCGGCATGGCGCCAACATTGTTCGATCGCGTCAAGCAGGCGGATGTGATCCTGGCCGTCGGCTGCCGCCTGGGCGACGCCACCACCGGCGGCTACAGCCTGATTACGGCGCCCAAGCCTGCCCAGAGTCTGATCCATGTCTATGACGATGGCGCAGAGCTTGGCCGGGTGTTCGAGACCGACCTTGCGATACACGCCAACATCGCCGAATTCGCCGCCGCCGCCCGGGCCATGGCGCCCTTGGCTGACGGGGAAGGGCCGGGGCGCTGGGGGGAATGGACCAAGGCGGGGCGGGAGGATTTCCTGCAAAGCCTTGAGCCCGAAGCTTCCGACGCAGAGCTCGATCTCGGCCAGGTGATGGTGGCGCTGCGCTCACGGCTGCCGGAAGATGCCATCATCACCCTCGATGCCGGGAATTTCGCCGGTTGGGGCCAGCGCTTCATGAGCCACCGCCACCACCGCACCCAGATCGGGCCGACCGGCGGCGCCATGGGCTATGGGGTGCCGTCGGCGATCGCCGCCAAGATCGTCCACCCCGGGCGCACCGTGGTCGGCTTCGTCGGCGATGGCGGCTTCATGATGACGGAGAATGAGCTTGCCACCGCGTTGGACAGCGGCGCCGATCCCATCATCCTGGTTTTCAACAACAACATGTACGGCACCATCCGCATGCACCAGGAACGCCACTATCCCGACCGGGTCATCGGTACCGGTCTCGCCAATCCCGATTTTGCCGCTCTGGCCCGGTCTTACGGCGCCTTCGGCGAGACCGTGACCCGGACCGACCAGTTCCTGCCCGCCCTGGACGCCGCCCTGGCGGCCGGAACCGCGGCGGTGATCGAGCTCGCCATGGACCCGGACACCATCACCACCCGCACCACGCTCACCGCCATTCGCGCGGCCGCGCTGGCGCGGGACAAGGGCTAGGGAATCCGTCCTAGAAGGCGGCAATGCCGGTCTGGGAGCGGCCCAGCACCAGGGCATGGATATCGTGGGTGCCCTCATAGGTGATGACGGTTTCCAGGTTCATCATATGACGGATGACGTGATATTCGCCGGAGATGCCGTTGGCGCCCAGCATGTCGCGGGCATTGCGCGCGATGTCCAGGGCCTTTAGCGACGAGTTGCGCTTCAAGAGCGAGAGCATTTCCGGTGTGGCGCGGCCCTGGTCCATCAGCTTCGCCAACCGGAAGCAGCCTTGCAGTCCGAGGGCGATCTCGGTCTGCATATCGGCGAGCTTCTTCTGGATCAGCTGGTTTGCCGCTAAAGGCTTGCCGAATTGTTTTCGCTCCAAGGTGTAGTCCCTGGCAGCGAGCCAGCAATACTCGGCGGCGCCCAGCGCCCCCCAGGAAATGCCGAAACGGGACTGGTTGAGACAGCCGAAAGGCCCGCGCAAGCCCGAGGCGCCGGGAAGCTCCTGGTCCGCCGGCACCGCGACATCTTCCATCACGACCTCGCCGGTGCTGGACGCCCGGAGCGAGAACTTGCCCTTGATGGCGGGGGCGCTGAGGCCCTTCATGCCCGCCTCAAGAATGAAGCCGCGGATCACCCCTTCGTCGTTCTTGGCCCAGACGATGAAGATGTCGGCGATCGGCGCGTTGGTGATCCAGCACTTGGCGCCGTTGAGAACAAAGCCGCCGCCATCACTGCGCGCCCGGGCCGCCATCGATCCCGGGTCGGAGCCGTGATCGGGTTCGGTGAGGGCGAAACAGCCGACGATCTCGCCCCGCGCCAGCCCCGGCATGTATTTCCGGCGCTGGTCGTCTGAGCCATAGGCATGGATGGCATGCATGACCAGGCCCGACTGGACCGACATGGCGGCACGGAAGCCGCTGTCGACGCGCTCGATCTCGCGGTTGAGGAGCCCATAGCTGACGTAATTGATCCCGGCGCAGCCATAGTCCTTGAGGGTGGGGCCGAGAAAACCGAGGGCGCCCATCTCGGTGAGGATCTCGGGATCGAACTGTTCGGTGCGGTTGGCCTCGACGATCCGCGGCATCAGCCGGTCCTGGGCATATTGCCGCGCGGTGTCGCGGATCAGGCGTTCTTCCTCGCTCAAAAGCTCCTCGAGAAGCAGCGGGTCATCCCATTGGAAGGCGGGTTTGCCGGTGTCTTGGCCGTCTTTGCCGGGGGATGGGGAAGAACCTGTTGCGGCCATGCCGT
>CBDUSV010000167.1:0-6528 GCA_965369885.1 uncultured bacterium | reverse complement strand
AGCATCCGGCGGTCCCGGTAGACGGCGGCCGCCTCGATCCAGCTTTTCAACATCGATTAGCTCTTCAACATCGGCGTCAGCCCCCCGGCAACAGGCCCTTTGCGGCGGCGAGCTCGAGAAGGGGGGTCTCTGGGCGGGCGCCGAAATGGCCGATCACCTCGGCCGCGGCCAGGGCGCCGATGCGCCCCGAGGTGGCGAGATCGAGGCCGCGAGTCAGCCCGAACAGGAATCCTGCGGCGTAAAGATCGCCGGCGCCGGTGGTGTCGATGACATTGGCCACCGGCTGGGCATCGATGACATGGATCTCGTCGCCGGACAGCACCACCGAGCCTTTTTCACTGCGGGTCAAGGCCACTGCCCGGCAATGGCCGCGCACCTGCTGCAGGGCCTCGTCGAATCCCGCCGCCTGATAAAGCGAGACGATCTCCACCTCGTTGGCGAACAGGATGTCCACATGGTTCAGGACCAGATCCATGAAATCATCGCGGTGGCGGTCGACGCAGAATGCGTCCGACAACGTCAACGCCACCATTCTTTCGGCCTGATGCGCCAACTCGGCCGCCTTCCTGAAGGCGTCTTTGGCCTCCGGCGGGTCCCACAGATAGCCCTCGAGATAGGTGACCTTTGCGGCTGCGATGGTGTCGGGGTCGATATCATCCGGGGCAAGATCCTGGCTGGCGCCGAGGAAGGTCTGCATGGTGCGTTGCGCGTCCGGGGTGACGAAAATCAGGCACCGTGCCGTGGGGGCGCCGTGGATCGCCGGTTCGGTGTCGAATTCCACATTGGCGGCGCGGATGTCATGGCGAAAGATGCCGCCGAGCTGATCGTTGCGGACCTTGCCGATGAAGGCGCCCTTGCCGCCCAACGATGCCAGCCCGGCCATGGTGTTGGCGGCGGAGCCCCCGGAACATTCGAGCGCCGGCGCCATATCGCCATAAAGCGCCTCGGCCGTGGTGGCGTCGATCAGGGTCATCGCCCCCTTGGCGAGGCCCTGGTCGTCCAGGAATTTGTCCTCGGCGTGGGCGATGACATCGACGATGGCATTGCCGATACCGGCCACATCCAGGGTGGTTTCCGCCATATTTCGATCCTTTTCGGCTATATTGATGACCGGCGCAGTATAGTGCGAGCCGTAACCGGTACAAGCGCCGCGCTATATTTCCCGATCTTTTGGCCCGGGCGTTAATCCTTTTGTTTTTGTTTTGTTGGCCGCGAAAGGTTATCCTGGCGCCATAAAAGCCGGTGCCGAAGGCGCCAATCACGCCAAGCAAAGGGATGAGCCGTCATGTTGCATAAAAGGACAACCCAATGAGCGGGTCTGAAGCCGGCCCGCAAGGCGCCCACAGAGCCATGGGCAACACCGCCTCCAGACTTCCCTCTGGACAGTCGAGGAACACCACGGCGCCGTCGTCGTCTTATACCCCGGCGACTGGGCATTCGATGATTCCCGCCCTCAATATCCCGGGGCCGGACATGGCGTCCTATCCCGGTCCCGGCGTCGATCGCAAGACCCTGGTGGTGGGGCGCGACATCAGCCTCAACGGCCAGATCAAGGCCTGCGACAAACTGGTGGTCGAAGGCAGCGTCGAGGCCGATCTCAATGAAAGCCAGATCATCGAGATCGCCCGCCATGGCCGCTTCAAGGGTACCGCGGTGATCGACGAAGCCGACATCAGCGGCTGTTTCGAAGGCGATCTCACGGTCCGCAAGCACCTGGTGGTGCGGTCCACCGGGAAAATCTATGGCACCCTCACTTACAGCCGCATCGAGATCGAGGCCGGCGGCGAGATCTCGGGCAACATCAATGTCCTGCCCGGCGCCACGGAAAGCCTGGATTCAAGCCCACCCTGCGGTCCGGCCGCCGCCACCGTCGTCGATGACTTGAAAGAGCACACACCCCAAGGCGCAGCGGAGCGGCAACAGGCGCGGTGATTCAGTCTTTTCTACGTGACCGCGCCCGCCATGCCACCACCCCGCCCATGGGGTGGCTGTTGGGTATCGGGTTGATCTTCATCCTTGGCGGCTGCGCCGACGCGCAAAGGCAATCGGCGAAGACGCCATCCCCATCGGCACCCCCATCGGCGTCCCCATCGGCACCCCCATCGGCGTCCCCATCGCTGCCCCAATCGGATTCCCCATCGGACCCCCTACCGGAACCCCAATCGACCCCAGCAAGCCCGGCGCCACCCAGCGTGACGATCAAGGTTCCCGAGCGCCTGGTGGGGCTGAGCCACGCCGAGATTTCCGAGTTTTTCGGCAAGCCCCAATTCCGCCGCCGCGACGCCCCGGCGGAAATCTGGCAGTACCGCGGCACCGCCTGTATCCTTGATCTCTTCCTTTACGATACCGGCAAAGGGTCTCTCCGGGTGCATCATTTCGAGATCCGCCACCCCAACACCAAGCCGGTTTCGCGCCGAAGCTGCCTGGTGGCGCTGGCCAAGGCCCACGGCGCCGGGCTTTCAAGCTAAGCATGGCGGGCTAGAAATGGCTCAGACGGTCTCTTTGCCCTCGAAGCCGCAAACATCGCGGACCACGCAGTCCGCACATTTGGGCTTGCGCGCGACGCACTGATAGCGGCCGTGAAGGATCAGCCAGTGATGGGCATGTTGGCGGTATTTCCCCGGCACCGCCTTCAGCAGGCCCTGTTCCACCTCAAGCGGCGTCTTTCCCGGCGCCAGGCCGGTGCGGTTGCCGATACGAAACAGGTGGGTGTCGACGGCGATGGTGGGCTCGCCGAAAGCGATGTTGAGCACCACATTGGCGGTCTTGCGCCCGACGCCGGGCAGCCTTTCCAGGGCGGCGCGGTCTTGCGGCACCTCGCCACCAAATTCGGCGATCAGCATTTCGCTGAGGCCGATGATATTCTTGGCCTTGGTGTTGAACAGGCCGATGGACTTGATGTATTTGCGCAGCCGCCCCTCGCCAAGGTCGAGCATTTTGGCCGGTGTGTCGGCGGCGGCGAACAGCGCCTTGGTCGCCTTGTTGACGCCGACATCTGTGGCCTGGGCCGACAACACCACCGCCACCAGCAAGGTGTAGGGGTTGATATAATCCAGCTCGCCCTTGGGCTCCGGGTTGGCCGCTTCGAGATGGCGAAAGAAGGTTTCGATATCGGCTTTTTTCATGGCGCCAATGTAGCCGGGACCCAGGCCCAAGCAAAGGCGGTGATTGCAGCCCGGCAAAACCCTATAAAGGATCAAACCAACGCCGCGTCCACTGACTGATCGCCCACTGACAGAGCGCCCACTGAGCTAGCGAATGATAATTCCGTGACTTATCCCGCCTCATCGCTGCCACCGGGCGTTCGCAATTACGCCCTGTTGATCGTCCTGTCGCTGATCTGGGGCTGCTCGTTCGCGCTGATCAAGATCGCCGTCGTCACCATTCCGCCGGTGAGCCTGGCGGCGGCGCGGATCGCCCTGGCGGCGGTGGTCATGGTGGTGCTGCAAGCCATCCTGCGCCAGCCGTTTTCCGCCGATCTCCGGCGCTGGGGCCAGTTCCTCATGGTCGGCATGCTGGGCAACGGATTGCCCTTCGTGCTCATCGGCTATGGCGAGATCCGCATCGATAGCGGCGTCGCCGCCATCCTGATCGGCGTCATGCCGGTGTTCACGGTGATCTTCGCCACCCTTTCCGGCGTCGAGCGCGGCCTGACCGGGCGCCGGGCGCTGGGGCTCGGTTGCGGCCTCGCAGGATTGGTCGTCCTGGTGGGGCCGGCAAGCCTGATGCGCCTTGAAGGCGACGGGCTGGCTTATCTCGCCCTGATCGCCGCCGCCGCCAGCTATGCCGCCACCGGGGTCTATGCCCGCCATCTCTTCCGCACCATTCCCATGATGTCGCTGGCGACGGGCAGCATGATCGCATCGGCTGCGGTGATGGCGCCGCTGGCGCTTTGGCTCGACCAACCCTGGTCCCTTGACCCCACCATGGCCGCCGTGGCCGCCACATTGTCGCTTGGCGTGTTGTCGACCGGACTGGCGGCGTTGATCTATTTCCGCCTGTTGATTTCGGCGGGCCCGATCTTCGCGTCCACCATCAATTATCTGATCCCGGCCTTTGGCGTGCTGCTCGGCGTGGTTTGGCTGGGCGAGCGCTTGGCCCTGGGAGAGCTCGCCGCCTTCGCCATGATTGTCTCCGGCATTGCCCTGGCGCGCCCGCAAGCGGTGCCGCAAGCGTCGTGATTAAACTCTAATCAACAAGCCCGAGCACATCGGCCATGGAGTAAAGGCCGGGCGGCTTGCCGTCGGCCCACAGCGCCGCGCGCACCGCGCCGGCGGCGAAGATCTGACGGCCGGCGGCCTTGTGGGCAATCTCCAGGCGCTCGCCGTCACCGGCAAACACCACCGAATGCTCGCCGACCACATCGCCGCCGCGCAGCGTGGCGAAGCCGATGTCGCCTGGTTTGCGCGCCCCGATAACGCCGTCGCGGCTGCGCTGGGCGACATCATCGAGATTGACACCGCGCCCGCGCGCCGCGGCCTCGCCCAGACCCAGCGCCGTGCCCGAAGGCGCATCGACCTTGTGGCGGTGGTGCATTTCCAGGATTTCAATGTCGTAACCGTCATCAAGGATGGCGGCGACGCGCGCGGTCAAGGCCATCATCAGATTGACCCCGACCGAGAAGTTGGGCGCCTGGACGATGGCGGTGTGCTTGGCTGCCTTGGCGAGAGCGGCCTGGTGCGCCGCGTCAAGGCCGGTGGTGCCGACGACATAGACGGCCTTGCCTTGCGCCGCCAGGGTGGCATGTTCGACCGCGGTGTCGGGAGAGGTGAAATCGAGAACGGCGGTGACATGGACGAACAAGGCCACCGGATCATCGCCGATGGCGACGCCGAGCTCATCGATGCCGGCATTGGCCCCCGCGTCCCGGCCCACGGCCTCGTGACCCGGCCGCTCGGACGCCCCGGCAATGATGCAGCCCGCGGTCTCGGTCACCTGGCGTACCAGCGCACACCCCATGCGCCCGGCGGCGCCGGTCACACCGATCCGCAGTTCCGCCGCCTTGTCTGGCATGGTCAAGCTCTCCAATCAGGTGAACACCGCGGCGATTTAACCACATCGACGATATGGCCGCGGAGGGTTTTTTCCAGGCCCGGCTTATTCCGGTTCCTTGAGGTCTTCCCAGAGTTCCTTGACCTTGGAGAAGAAGCCTTCGGATTGCGGGCTGGTGCGTTTCGGGCTGCCGGCCTGTTCGAATTCGTTGAGAAGATCTTTCTGCCGCTTGGTGAGGTTGACCGGGGTCTCAATGGTGGCCTGGATGTACATATCGCCGCGGGCGCCCGAGCGCATCACCGACATGCCCTTGTTGCGCAGGCGGAACTGGTGGCCGGTCTGGGTCCCGGAGGGAACCTTGACCCGGGCGCGGTGGCCTTCGACGGTGGGCACCTCGATGGAACCGCCGAGTGATGCCGTGGTCATGGAGATCGGCACCCGGCAATAGATGTTGGAGCCGTCGCGCTGGAAGAATTGGTGGCTGGCGATGGATATGAAAATATAGAGATCACCCTGGCCCCCGCCACGGACCCCGGCCTCGCCCTCGTTGGACAGGCGGATGCGGGTGCCGTCCTCGACGCCGGCCGGGATGCTGACCGACAGTGTCTTTTCCTTGCGCACCCGTCCCGCGCCTTGGCAATCAGGGCATGGGTTCTGGATGACATTGCCGGCGCCATGGCAGGCCTGACAGGTGCGTTCGATGGTGAAGAAGCCCTGCTGGGCGCGCACCTTGCCCTGGCCATGGCAGGTCGGGCACGGCACCGGCCGCGACCCCTTGGCGGCGCCTGAGCCCTGGCAGGCATCGCAGGACACCGAAGTGGGAACCCGTATGGTGGTCTGCTTGCCGGCAAACGCCTGTTCCAGGGTGATCTCGAGATTGAAACGGAGATCGGCGCCCTTGCCCGACGACGTCCGGCCGCGCCTGGAGCCCATGAAATCGCCGAACATTTCATCGAAAATATCGGCAAAGCCGGTGGAAAAGTTGAAGTCAGTTGCCTGTTGTGCGCCGCCTTCGAAGGCAGCATGGCCGAAGCGGTCATAGGCGGCGCGTTTTTGCTCGTCGCTCAGGACCTCGTAGGCCTCGGAGAGCTCCTTGAATTTGTGCTCGGCCGCCTTGTCACCCTGGTTGCGGTCGGGGTGAAACTTCATCGCCAGCTTGCGATAGGCCTTCTTCATGTCGTCGGCGCTGGCGGAGCGATCGACCCCCAATGCCTCGTAATAATCTTGTTTGGCCATTGTTACCGCCTGGAAATCATGCTTCGCCCCGGATACCGCGTCCTATGTCTAGGCCGGGGATGCCGGGGCGATCGGTGGCTTGGCGCCTTTCAGTCCTGTCAGGCTGACTTGTCTTTCTTGTCGTCGTCGACTTCTTCGAATTCGGCATCGACGACGGTGGCGTCGTCTTCGGTCTTGTCATCACCGTCCGGCGCGGGTCCGGCCTCGCCGTCAATATCACCCATATCGCCCATATCACCGGCCGCCGCTTCCTGCTGGGCCTTGTAGACCGCCTCGCCGAGTTTCATGGAGGACTGAACC
>CBDUSV010000166.1:0-6570 GCA_965369885.1 uncultured bacterium | reverse complement strand
AAGATGAGCGAGTACCTGGTCGATGGGCGCTTCTTCGCCGCCATCGAACAGCACGAAGGCGCCGACCTGGCGAAGATGTTCAACGATTTCATGGGCGACCATTTGCTGATGTTCGCCACGGACTACCCCCACGCCGAATCACGCTTTCCGGAATCGGTCGACCGGGTGCTTACCTGGGAACAAGAGGTCGGCCATGACGCCATGGGCAAGATGATGTGGGACAACGCCGTGCGCTTTTTCGGCGAGCCCTAAGCGCCGTGGCTTTGCCCCCACCCTGACAAGCCAGGGGCGGCGAATGATCCGCCGCCCCCAGGGTCAATCAGAACGGGGACAATCAGAGCGCAATCTTATTTGCACTTGACCGTTTTGGCCTCATAGGCGCCCTTGCGCATGGCGCCCTTGACCTTACACAACATGCCGACCTTGACGGCCTTGCGCTTGGCCTTCTTGCCGCCGATGGTGATCTTGGTGCGCGAGTTGCTGATCTTGATCCCGTAATCGCCGATCATGATGCGGCGCCCGGCCCGGCGCACGCTGACGATTTTGCCGGAAAACTTTTCCGGGGTTTTCTTGATCTTCAGGCCCTTGAAGTAACGGTCGAAGACCTGCTGGCGAATCTTTTTGAATTGCGGAAGCTGTTTCTTGAAGGCCGCGGTGTAGGTGACCATCATCTTCTGCAGCTTATCGCCCTTGAGGAAGACGATGGGTTGGCGCTGGATCTTGATCAGCCCCTTGGCGAAGGCTGGATCCTTGACCGCATTTTCGTAGGCATCGCGCAACGTCTTGGTCACGCCGGGCGGCATCTTCGGCGGGCCGACAATGCCCTTGCCGTAGATAATGCCGGGCAGCACCATGCCTTCCCACTGCTCCCTCTGCTTGGGCGTCATCCATTCCACCGCGTTGGGGATCGGCATCTTGATCTCGGAATTGGGAAGCGACGGCGCGTCCGGAGCCCCCATGTCGGCGAGGGGCTTGAGGTACCCGGTCTTGAACCAGCCGGGGCGAAGCTTGGGCAGGGCGTACCACTGCGAACCCGCCACCCAGCCGTTCATGTCGCCGCGCTCCAGCATCAAAAGCGAATCGGCGGTGCCGCTCCTGGCGACGGTGAGCATCTTGAGCGGCGCATCGAACCACATGCCAAGGATGCCGATCGCCAGATTCTTGCCGGTGAGGTCCTCGGGCCGCCCGATCGGCGCCGCCAGGGTGATTTGTACCTTGCCGCCGCGGGATTCGGGGATCGAGTTGTAGGGCACGGTGCCGCGCACCAGCAGGACCTGATCCCGCTTGGCGTGGGACCCGATCTGGGTGAACTCGGCGGTCACGAACTTGGACTGTGGGTCGACCAATTCGCGTCCGGTGCCGGCGCTGGCCAGGAATGACAGCGTCAAGCCGTCGGGCCTGGCCTTCCAGACGTAATTCCGCCCAGACGGATTGGGGAACAGGTTGGTGACCACGAATCTCGGTTTGCCGGGGACGAACCTCGACCAGTGTCCGGCGAAATACCGCGCCTGGGTGTCGGTGCCGCCGCCGGGCTTGAAGTCCACGATCAGGCGTATGGTCTTGCCCTTGAAGTGCTTCACCGCATCGAATTCCGCAGCAAATCCCCCGTCGGCAAAGCCCATAAGACCCAATGCCAGGGCCGCGATCGCACCGGTCATGGGGTATGACCTCAGCCGGTTTCTCAATGTTGTATGTCTCGTCATGACAACCTCCCTTTCCCATGCCGATTATGTGCCGGCCGAACAGCCCGATGTTTCTCTCGGGCCTGGTCCAGCCGTGGTCGTGCAATATCAAATCCCTGACATAATGCCCCGTGCCGCCCTCCACGTCGATAAAATCCTCAAGGCTGCTAAATCGGGCAATCTGCCCATTCGGTGGCCCAACATACCCCAAATATATCAGGGCTCTGGGCCACTTAACCCTATTCCCGGTCCCGCGGCTCGACTAGGATAGCCTTAAGGGATCCTAGATGTCCCGCAGCCATAAGACCTATAGAAGAGTAACAAGTCAGGGAGAGCTTCAATGACCACATTCATCAAGCCTGCGTCTATTTTGTCCTTTGCCGCACTCGCGGCGCTGATCTTTACCGCCCCCGTGGGGGCGCAATCCGTCGAGAAATTCTACGAGGGCCGCACCGTGAAACTGGTCGTCGGCTCCTCGCCGGGTGGCGGCTATGACACCTTTGCCCGCCTGCTCTCGCGCCATATTGGCCGCCATATCCCTGGTAAGCCCCGCATCGTCGTGCAGAACATGCCGGGCGCCGGGGGATTGCGTGTCACCAACTGGCTCTATAACAGGGCCCAGAAGGACGGCTCGGTCATTGGCGGGGTCCAGCGCGGCGTCGCCTTCGAGCCGCTGTTCGGCGCCTTTGCGTCCAAGGCCAAATTCGATCCCTTCAAATTCATCTGGCTCGGCAGCCTGAACAAGAGTGTCTCGGTGATGCTGGCCTCGGCCAAATATTCCCCGGTGAAGACCTTCGTCGAAGCCTATGACAAAGAGCTCATCGTCGGCACCGTTAGGGCCGACATGGAAACCTTCGTGGTCGCCATCAAGAACATGCTGAACCCGAAGTTCAAGATCGTGTCGGGCTACCCGGGATCGGGCGACGTGATGCTCGCCATGCACCGTGGCGAGGTGCAGGCCATCGCCGCCACCTCCTGGGCCACCGCCCGGGTCCGTTTCGCCAAGCAGCTCAAGGCTGGGGAGTACATCATGCTTGTGCAATACGCGATTGAAAAGCATGCCGAGTTGCCCAACGTGCCCCTTGTCCTGGATCTCGCCAAGACCCCCGAGGACCGCAAAGTTCTGGAGTTGATTTACGCGCGCCAGACCATCGGCCGGCCCTATCTTGCCCCGCCGGGCATCCCCGCCGACCGCGCCAAGGCGCTCCAGGCGGCCTTCAAGGCCACCGTGGTTGATAAGAAGTTTCTGAAAGAGGCGAACCGTGCCAGGCTCGAGATCAATCCCATGCTGGCCGATGAAGTGACGGCGTTTCTCAAGAAGATCGCGGCAACCCCGCCCGATATCTTGGAACGCACCAAACAGGCGGTGCGGGAAAAGAAATTCGTCTCCAAGGTCAAGCTTCAGACCATCGACGTGACGATTTCAAAGGTCAAGCTTCGCACCAAGCGGGGCCGTACCCAGGCGCGGCTCGGACTCAAGGGAAGCGGCGGCAAGAAGCTCAAGGGCCGTGCCACCGGCCGCACCAAGATCAAGATTGCCGGCGCCAAGGGAAAACTCAAGGGCCTCAAGAAGGGACTGGCCTGCAAGATCACCTGGGCCGGAGCGGGCGGCACCATCGTTCGCATGAACTGCAAATAACGGACCAAATAATTGGCCCAATGGGTGGCGTTGGGCCGGTGGCACGGCCCAAAGGCCCAACCCCGCTGTCTCAATGGGTGTGGGTCTGGTAGCGCGAGAAGTCGTAGCCTTCCTTGGCGATGATCTCGACCAGATAGGGCTTGCCCGCCTGATTGGCGTCCATCGCCGCGGTCAGCGCCGGGACGATTTCGCCCGGGGTCTCCACCCGGGTTGCGCCGACATTGAGCCCTTCGGCGACCTTGGAATAATTGCCGCCGACATTCATGGCGCCGTATTTCTCGGTCGAAGTTTCCAGCACGCCGCGCTCACAGGCCATGACCGCGTTGTTGAACACGATGGTGGTGATGGCGATGGAATTGCGCGACGCGGTCTCGAGATCCATGCCGGTCATGCCGAACGAGCAGTCCCCCATGATGTTGATGCAGATCTTGTCCGGCGCCGCCAGCTTGGCCCCCATGATGATGCCGAGGCCATAGCCGAGCTGGGTCGATTTGCCCCAGCCCATATAGGACCCCGCCTTGGTGGTCTGCCAGAACGGCAGGGTCTGTTCCCGGGGGCTGCCGGAATCGTGGGTGACGATGGTGTTGTCCCGGTCCACCAGGCCCATGAGCTCATTCAACACCCGGTACTGGTTGATCGGCACCTCGTCGGAGTCCAGATGCTTGGCCCATTCCTCGAGCCACTCAGCCTTGACCGCGGCGATGTCGGCGCTCAAGGCGTCTAGCGCCTTGCCGCCGTCGGATTTTTTCTGGCGGCCGATCTCCGCGATCAGGGCGTCCAGCACCAGCCCGGCGTCACCCACCACGGCGAGATCGGCCCGGTAATCCTTGTTGATGTCGGCGAATTCGTTGGTCGAATGGATGATGGTCTTGCCCGCCGGGATGCCGGGGCCGAAGGAGGTCCGGGTCAGGCTGGAACCGATGGCCAGCACCAGATCGGCGCTCTCCATGAAATGGGCGAACATCTTGGGCTGGGACCGGGTCGAGGCGCCGAGCGCCAAGGGGTGGCTTTCGGCGATGGCGCTCTTGCCCGGGTTGGTGCACACCACCGGCGCCGGGATCAGTTCGGCCAGTGCCGCGAGGCGGTCCGAGGCCTCGGCGTAATGGACGCCCTGGCCGGCCCACAGCACCGGATGCGCCGCCGCCAGGACCATGCGCGCGGCACGGGCGATGGCGTCCGGGTCCGGCGCCGCCCTTTGCACCGGCACCGGGGTGTAGTCGATCTCGCCCTCGAAGCTGGCGTCGAACACGTTGTTGGGGACCTCGACCAGCACCGGGCCGCCCTTGCCGGTGCGCAGGGCCTGATAGGCGCGGCGCATGACATTGGGCAATTCCTCGACCGAGTGCGCCATGACCGAAGATTTGGTGACCGGCCGGTAGACCTCGGCGGCGCGGAAGGCGGGGCGGATATGCTGGCGCGTGGCGTTGAAGCCGGCCGGGATGACCAAAAGCGGCACGTTTTCCGAATAGGCCTGGGCCACACCGGCGAAGGCGTTTTCGATGCCGGGCCCTTGCTGGGCGGCGAAGACGCCGTTCTGGCGGCCCCGGCGGATGCGGCTGAAGCCGTCGGCCATGCCGACACCGACCCGTTCCTGGCGGCAGAGGATGGGCCTGACATCGATCTCGGCGCAAGCGTCGATCAAGGGGTTGCGTGGATAACACGCGAGGAACTCGGTGCCCTCGCGCTTGAGGATCTCGGCGATAACATCGGCGCCGTTCATGGCTTTGTTCTCTTTCTCTTGTTCTTGTGGATGGCCAAGTGTTTCTTGTGGATGGCCGCGCGCGCCTCAGACGTCGACCCGCACCCTTTCTTCCAGCTTGTCGGCGAAGACATCGTCTCTCGGCGCCTCGTAACGGGTCGAGCGCACCCGGTAACTGGCGGGATCCAGCCCGGGCAGGGGGCGGCCCGCTTCAAGGTCCTTCAGGGTATCGAGCAATAGCCGGCGCAGCTTGGAAATCGCCGAATCGCCGATGAGAAGGTATTCCTTGGTGCGGTCGGCTATCGGCCCCATGGATTCCTGAATGCTGCAATCCTGTACGCCGAGCCCGCGCAAACCGGTATAGGACTTGCCGCTGGCCTGAAGCTCGCGGTCGATCATGTAGTCGTTGTCCATGTTCATGGTGGCGTAGTCGGAGCCCGGCAGGTTCTCGGTGTGGATGCCGTTGAAGGTGGTGGACCGCTCTAATTCTTCTTCGGTGAAAGGGTGGTCAGGATTGAAATCGATCGAATAGAGCATGGTGTTTTCGTCATCGATCGGCATCCACATATGGGCGGCGTGGGGCACCGAGGATATGATCTTGTGGAACGGCATCATCATCACGTTGATGTTCCAATGGATATTCTCGCCGCCGAGATCGCGGCCGGTGCCGACCACGAAGCCGAAATCCATGGCGACGACTTCATAGAAGGACGGCACGACGCGGCGGCTGGGCTCGCCGCCGTCGCCGCCATGGAGGAAGGTGAGGTGAGGGGCATCGAAGCCGCCCTCCATGCCCTGGAGCCAGTTGCATTGCTGGATATGGCGGGTGGGGTGGCGCTGGGAAGCGTCAAGCCGCGTCCATTCGAGATCGGGGAAATCCGGCTTCAACTCGGCCGGGCCCATATAGGCCCACACCACGCCGCCGCGCTCCATGCAAGGGTAAGCCTTGATGCGAAGGTCCTCCTTGATGGTGGCCAATTGGTCTTCGCCGGTGTCCGGCGGCAGGCAGGGCACGTCGGTGCAATTGCCATCGACGTCGAACTTGATGCCGTGATAGACGCAGGTCAGCCCGCAGTCCTCGTTGCGGCCATAGAACATCGATGCGGTGCGGTGGGGGCAGCACTCATCCAGAAGCCCGACCCGGCCTTCGGTGTCGCGGAAGACGACCAGGTTTTCGCACAACAGCCGGGCCCGGACCGGTGGCGAATCGGGCTCGGCGATCTGGTCGGAATAGACCACCGGCACCCAATATCGGCGCATCAGTTCACCCATGGGGGTGCCCGGTCCGACACGGGTCAGCAGTTCATTTTCTTCCCTGGAAACCATTGGCGTCCTCCTCAAGGCGGCTGCCGGTTTCGTGATGGCCCGGTTTGCGGAGGGGGCCGGGCGGCAGTCCGGTTTATCGCATCCGGGGGGCGGCGAGTGAGCCCCCCAATATTGCAACCATGTTAAACCCGCTGACCATTCCAGGCAATATGGCGCGCCAGGTGACAGACGTCAGACTAGAGTAGAGAGGACAGCGCCCCAAGCGGACCGCGTCAAATTTCCCT
>CBDUSV010000165.1:0-6582 GCA_965369885.1 uncultured bacterium | reverse complement strand
AGTGGGAGCCGTGGCAAGGGCAGAACCAGCCCTTCCATTCGCCCAGGGGATCGCCCGATTTCTGGCCCAGGGGCACACAGCCGAGATGGGTGCAGATCCCGACCATGATCAACCATTCGGGCTTTTGCACCCGGTCCTTGTCGGCCTCGGGATCGGGCAGATCGGCCTTGTCGTCCTTCTGCGCCAGATTGATCTGGTCGCGGGTGCGCCGCCAGATGAACACCGGCTTGCCGCGCCATTTAACGGTGATGCGCTGGCCCACCTTGATCGGTTTGAGATCGACCTCGATGCTGGCGAGCGCCAGAACATCGGCCGCCGGGTTCATCGAATCGATGAAAGGCCAGGCGGAAACCGCGGCGCCGGCGGCGCCGAACGCCGTGGTCGCCAGAAGAAGAAAATCGCGGCGATTCTCGCCATCGCCGCCGGGCCCATCCCCGCCGGAGGAATCCGTTGTATCCGACATCTACCAAAAACCCCTGTGTCGCCCGCCAAAGCGGGGATGTGACTTGCGCGAGGTCGGTGTAATATAATTTTGCCGGCAAGCAAAGGGCAAATATGGCCGGCCATGGCCACCGCAGGCCGGCTTGAGGATTTTCGTGATGGATTTGGCGCTGTATCAACCTGACATCCCGCAGAACACCGGCGCCATGCTGCGCCTGGCCGCGTGCCTGGGGGTTGGCGTCCATATTATCGAGCCCACCGGGTTCGTTCTCGACGACAAGCGCCTGCGCCGCGGCGCCATGGATTATCTCGACCATGTGACGCTTCACCGCCACAAATCGTGGGCCGGGTTCCAAGATGGGCGCGCCGGAAACCCTGATACAGGGAGATTGGTGCTGCTCACCACCAAGGGCACGATTGCTTACACCGATTTCACCTTCCAGGCCCAGGACACCCTGCTGGTAGGCCGCGAAAGCGCCGGCGTGCCGCCGGACGTCTTCGCCGCGGCGGACGCCACCGTGCGCATTCCCCTGGCCGCCGGCACCCGGTCGCTCAACGTGGCGGCGGCGGCGGCCATGGTGTTGGGCGAGGCCCTGCGCCAGACCGGCGGCTTCCCCGCCCGGGACGCGGCAAGCGAACTCCTGGGCGCAGTGACGCCGTGAGTGTGGAACAGCAGAAGGCGCGGGCGAGCGCCTGGTTCAGCCAATTGCAGGGCGACATCTGCGCCGCCTTCGAGGCGCTGGAGGACCAGCTTTCCGGCACCAACGCCGCTCGCTTCAAAGACACCCCACCCGGGCGGTTCGAACCCAAGCCGTGGACCCGGCCGGATGAAACTGGCGACAGCAAGGACAGTGGCGGCAAAGACGGGGGCGGCGGCGTCATGTCGGTGATGAAGGGCCGGGTGTTCGAAAAAGTCGGCGTCAATGTGTCCGCGGTCCATGGCGAGTTTTCCGAGGAATTCCGCGCCCAGATTCCCGGCGCCGATGACGACCCGAGATTCTGGGCCGCGGGCATATCCCTGGTCGCCCATCTGCAATCGCCCAAGGTGCCGGCGGTGCATATGAACACGCGGCACATCGTCACCTCCAAGGCCTGGTTCGGCGGCGGTTCCGATCTCACCCCCATGGTCGCCAATGACGCCGACACCCTGGATTTCCACGCCGCCTTCAAGACGGCGTGTGACGCCCACGATGCGGACTACTACCCGAAGTTCAAGAAATGGTGCGATGAGTATTTCTACCTGCCCAACCGGGAAGAGCCCCGGGGCATCGGCGGCATCTTCTATGATTATGTCGACACCGGCGACTGGGAGGCCGACTTCGCCTTCACCCAGGATGTGGGCCGCGCCTTTTTGGATATCTATCCCAAGATCGTCGCCCGCCACCTGGACGAGCCCTGGAGCGATGACGACCGGGAACACCAGTTGGTGCGCCGGGGGCGTTACGCCGAATTCAACCTGCTTTACGACCGCGGCACCCAGTTCGGCCTCAAGACCGGCGGCAACGTCGAAGCCATCCTGATGTCGCTCCCGCCGGTCGCCAAATGGCCTTGAGGGTCATCACGCCTCTCCCGTCACCTGGCGTTTGAGTTGGGCCAGGCACGCGGTGCGGTCGGGGGCGAAGTCGCGCTCTTCCCACCAGGCCTCGATGGCGCGCAGATGTTCGCCCACTTCGGGGCCGATCTCGATGCCAAGGGCGACCACGTCCTTGCCCGTGACCGGCAGCATCACTGGCACCCAATGGGTGGCGGCGTCGAGCAGCGCCTCGAAGCGGTTGGTCTCCTCGCTGGTGAGGTCGCGGTCCGCCATGGCGTTGGCCCAGGCCAGCGCCACCCGGTCACGGAAAGTTTCGCGTCCCATGTGATATAGCGCGCGCCGGGCCGCCACCATGCGCGCCTTATCATCGGCGGCGATGGCTTGGTCCATAAGATCCGATGGCGCCACCAGGTCACCCAGGCGCCCTTTCTCGGCATTGGAAAAGCGCAGCCGGTCGGCAACCTGTCCAGCACCGGCACCATCGGCCTCGATCACGGCGGCGAGACGGCGCGGCGCATCGATGGTGAGGCCCGAGACCCCCTTGGCCTCGAGCGCGGCCAGGGCGCGGAGGCGGCCGAAGGCGCGGGCCTCGGGCAGGATGTGGCCGAGGATGCCTTCCGCCGCCATCAATTCAAGGGTCGCCGCCGGTTCGGGCGATTCAAGCAGGCGCAGGAGCTCGGCGCCGATGCGCTCGCCCGAAAGACTCTCCAGGCCGAAGGCGAGCTCGCGGCACGCGGCCAAGGCATCGGGGTCGGGAGCGCCGGTGTCGTAATGGGCGAAGATGCGGAAAAAGCGCAGCAATCTCAAGACGTCTTCGGCTATGCGCTCACGCGGCTCGCCGACGAAGCGCACCCGGCCCCGTTTCACGTCCTCGAGCCCGCCAACGGGGTCATAGAGCGTGCCGTCGGGGCCTAAGAACAAGGCGTTCATGGTGAAATCGCGCCTGGCCGCGTCCTCGGCCCAGCCGGCGGTGAAGGCGACCCGGGCGTGGCGGCCGAAGGTTTCCACATCGCGCCTAAGGGTGGTGATCTCGAAATGCTCCTTGCCGATCACCGCGGTGACGGTGCCGTGTTCGATGCCGGTGGGGATGGCGTGGATCTCGGCGGCGCCGAGCAGCTTGATCACCTCGTCGGGGTTGAGATGGGTGGCGATGTCGATGTCCTTGACCGCGCGCCCCATCAAGGTGTCACGCACGCAGCCGCCGACGAAACGCGCCTCGGCGCCACCGCTGGTCAGCGCCGCGATCACGGCGCGGGTCGCCGGCGCCGTCATCCATGGACGCGGGTCGAGCTTGTCGGCGGGTGTGAGGCGGGCCGGTTTCAAGTTGCCAAAACCGATAAATTTATTTGCGGAATTCGCCGGGCTTGATCTTACCACCCTCGAAGCTGGGCGGCACGTACTTGCTTTCAAGATCGCCGCCGCCGCCGAAGGTGAGCGCCAGCAGCACCACCACCAACAGGCTCAACCCGGTGCCAAGCAGCATGACCCAGGGCGCGCCCCCGTTGCCGTTATCTTGGTCAGGGGCCCCCGAGCCTTGGCGGCGTTGGCGCCACCACAGCCACAGGAAATAGATCGCCGTCGGCGCCGCCAGCGGCAGGATGTAGGTGAAGAACAGTCTGAACATTCAGCCCTCCAGCAATCTGGCGAGACCATTGAGGATACGGGCGGTAAAGCCCCAAATGACTCGGTCTCCATAATTGTAAACATAAGTGCGCCGCAGCCGGCCTTGGCGCAACCCGGTCTCGATCCTGCAATTCGCCGGATCGGTAATGAAATCGAGGGGCACCTCGAAGGCGTCGGCGACCTCATGGGCATCGAGGGCAAGATCGAAGGGCGGGCTGACCAGGCCGACCACCGGGATCACCCGGAACCCGGTGGAGGTGCCGTGCTCGGCGAATTGCCCGATCACTTTTACGTGATCCGCGCCCAGGCCGATCTCTTCCAGGGTTTCGCGCAACGCCGCGGCGCGGGCGTCGGCGTCCTCGGGCTCGATGCGGCCGCCGGGGAAACTGATCTGGCCGGCATGGTCGGGCAGGTGATCGGTGCGCTGGGTCAGCAACACGGTGACGCCGCCGGGGTGGGTCACCAGCGGGATCAGGACCGCGGCCGGTGTCAGGTCCGGCGTCGGATTGCGGGCGGCATCGGGTTCGACGTCATCGAACAGCGCACCGCCGCCGTCCGCCCCACTACCGCCGGCGATTGCCAACTCAAGACGGCTGGTGATGTCTTGCGGGCTGAGACTCATTCCGCCTCCGCCGTGATCAGCCAAAACATATTGCCCCCCTGCCATCAATCACCCTGTCATCAAACATACCCATCCGTGGTTTGCGGCGGATCAAGAAACCATGTAAAACCAATATACCGGCCCGGTCGAGTGCAATGGTGAAGTCAACCATGCGCCAGACCCGTTGCGCCGCGGCGAAGTTTCGCCGCCAGGACCAAGGCGAGCAGGGGCCAAGGCGAGGCATACGGCGAATGGTGGTTGCCCCAAGAATGTGTCTTCATAGACCGCCCCGATGCCTCATAACGATCCGCCCTCAAGGCGTGGAGATCACAAAGAGATGACACAGTGACCATACAAGATACAACCCCCGAGGCCACGGCCACCGGCGCCGACGCGCCGACCCCGGAAATCGCCAAGCAGATCGAGGCACTTGGGCAGAACTTCAAGGACGTGCGCCAATCCATCGGCCGCGTCATCTTCGGCCAGACCGAGGTCATCGACGAGGCCCTGATCACGCTGTTGGCCGGCGGCCATGCGCTGTTGATCGGCGTTCCCGGCCTTGCCAAGACCCGGCTGGTGGAAACCCTGGGCGATGTGCTCGGCCTCGACGACAAGCGGGTCCAGTTCACCCCCGACCTCATGCCCGCCGATATCCTGGGTTCGGAAGTGCTCGAGGAATCGGAATCAGGCAAGCGTTCGTTCCGCTTCATCAAAGGGCCGGTGTTCTGCCAGCTGTTGATGGCCGACGAGATCAACCGCGCCAGCCCACGCACCCAATCGGCGCTGTTGCAGGCGATGCAGGAGCACAAGGTTTCCGTCGCCGGCATTACCCATCCCCTGCCCAGCCCATTCCACGTTCTCGCCACCCAGAACCCGTTGGAACAGGAAGGCGTCTATCCCCTGCCGGAAGCGCAGCTCGACCGCTTCCTGATGCAGATCGACATCGGCTATCCCGACGACGTGTCCGAACGCCGCATGATCATCGCCACCACCGGACCCGATGAAGCGCAGCCCAAAAAGGTAATGACCGCGGCCAAGCTGATTGCGGCGCAACAGCTCGTCAGGCGCATCCCGGTCGGCGACAGCGTGGTCGATGCCATCCTGGGCCTGGTCAGGGCGGGACGGCCCGGCGGCGGCATCGATGATGTGGACAAACACGTCGCCTGGGGGCCGGGACCGCGGGCGAGCCAGTCCTTGATGCTGGCGTGCCGGGCCCGCTGTGTGATCGAAGGCCGCTATTCGCCGTCGATCGACGACGTGCTGGCCCTGGCCCATCCGATACTGCGCCACCGCATGGCGCTCAACTTCTCCGCCCGCGCCGACGGCGTCACCATGGACCAGGTGATCGACCGATTGTGTGAGCCACTAGCCTAGGGCGCGCAAACCCTAGAAAAGGAAACATGGCCAACCAACAGCCCACCACGCTGCAACGGGCCGAAGAGCTGGCGTCAACCATGCCGCCGCTATTGGTCGCGGCGGAGCGGGTGGCGAGCACGGTAGCCCAGGGTGTCCATGGCCGGCGCCGCATCGGCCAGGGCGATACCTTCTGGCAGTTCCGCCATTATCAGCCCGGTGATCCGGCCGGGCGCATCGACTGGCGCCAATCGGCCAAGTCGCAACATTTGTTCGTCCGCGAACATGAATGGGAGGCGGCGCAAAGCGTCTGGCTGTGGCGCGACAATTCGCCGTCCATGTATTACAGCTCACACCGCCGCCTGGCGCAAAAGTCCCAGCGCGCGGAATTGTTGCTGCTGGCGCTGGCGTCGTTGTTGATCCGCTCCGGCGAACATGTGGGGTTGATGGGGGAAGACTACCCGCCATCGAGCGGCCGTGCCGCGCTCATGCGCATGGCCACGGCCATTCACCGTGGCGGTGGCGGCGCCAATGTGCCGCCGACGGTGCCGCTGCCGCGTTACGGACAGCTGGTGCTGTTCAGCGATTTCCTGGGCGACTTCGACGAGATCGAGGACACCATCGCCGGCTATGCCGCCCGTGGCGTCGCCGGTCACCTGGTGCAGATTCTCGACCCCGCCGAGGAATCCCTGCCCTTCGCCGGCCGCATCCGCTTCGAGGGTTTCGAGGATGAAGGCAGCACCCTGATCAACCGCACCGAACGGGTGCGCCAGCCCTACCGCGCCCGGCTTTTGGCGCGGCGCGAAAGCCTGACCAGCCTTGCCAACAAGCATGATTGGACGATGACGCTGTACCACACCGACCGGCCGCCGACCGCGGCGCTGCTGGCGCTTTACAGCGCCTTGGCGCGTCTGCCGGGAAGCGCGCCCGGCAGCTCTCATGACGGCGAAGCGGTGGTCGGGTCCGTACTCAACTAGGGTTATGGCGCTGGTTTGCCGGGATTGACCCGGTTTTAGGAGCGAGGACGCAG
>CBDUSV010000164.1:0-6637 GCA_965369885.1 uncultured bacterium | reverse complement strand
GCCGAGATTTCATAGGCCTCTTCGAGACGGCCCTCGGCGGTGAGCATGAGCCAGTCGGGGATGTTGTTCTGCACCGGGCAATGGATCTGGCAGAACGGAATGCCGCATTGGGAACAGCGCGAGGCCTGGTCGGCGGCCAGGTCGGGCTGGAATTCGCTATAGATCTCATTGAAATCCGACTGGCGCACCACCGCGTCCCGTTTGTCGGGCATGTGGTTGTCGATGGCAGTGAATTTCAACATCCGTTGCGGCATGATCGACCCATCGGCAGTTTGGTTCGGGACGTTTCTGGTTTTTTGGCGACCGGGGATACCCGTTTGTTTCCCGCCCGCGGATACGGTGAGGCCAAAGCCTGGCCACAGTCACAAAACTGGAGTCACAAAACCGGATAATTCGACTGTTGCCATGGGACCCGGCGGCTTGCACCCTCGAGCCGTCATGGCGGCTGATAAGCAGGTCAAAGGTTCTCAAGGGGGGTTTGTTATGCTGCCCCCCCACTTAGCGTTAACGTTGGATCTGATATACGCGAAGATTGGTTAAATTGCGAGCAAAAACACACATTTAAGGCAGCTATATTGTCCTATTCTTATGAAGGCGCCTAGATTCCTAACTGGGACCGCCAGCTGATAGCCGTCTTTCGGCCTATATAGGGCCGAAATAGTACTTTTCTTTGCTTGGGTCTTGGAAACCCTGGTGTTATAAGCGGCGGCGAACAAGATATGGGGGTAGGCTTGACCCTATTACACATTATCGTCCTTGCCATGGTGCAGGGGATCACCGAATTCCTCCCCATCAGCTCTTCCGCCCATCTGGTCCTGGTTCCCATCGTCACCAACTGGCGCGACCAGGGCCTGATGATTGATGTCGCCGCCCATGTCGGGACCCTGGCCGCGGTGATGGTCTATTTCTGGCGCGAATGCTGGTCGATGGTCCGCGGCATGGCCGATCTTGTGCTGATGCGCGGTGGCCGTGAGGCGCGCCTGGTAGGCTATATGGTGATCGCGACCCTGCCGATCGTTCCCGCCGCATGGCTGCTCAAGGATTTCGTCGCCAACGATCTGCGCCTGGGTGTCCAGGTGATCGCCTGGGCCACGCTGGGGTTCGGGGTGCTGCTTTATATCGCCGACTGGCTGGGGTTGCGCATCCGCCGGATCGAACATATGACGGCGGTGAGCGCCCTTGCCATTGGCTTCGCCCAGGTCCTGGCCTTGATTCCCGGCACAAGCCGTTCCGGCATCACAATGACCGCGGCCCGGTTCCTCGGCTTCGAGCGCACCGAAGCGGCCCGGTTTTCGCTGTTGATCTCGATGCCGGTGATCCTTGGCATCGGCATCTTTGCGGCGGTCGAGCTCTATGACGAGAAAAATCTTGTCGTCGGTATCGATGCCCTGCTGGCGGCGGGGTTCGCCTTCATCTTCGCCTTGATCAGTATTGCCCTGATGTTGCGTTGGTTGGAGCGCGCCTCCTTCACCCCGTTCGTCGCCTACCGGGTGGTGCTCGGCATCGGGCTTCTGGTCTGGATCTATTTGTAAACCGGGCTGAAACGGCCACCGCGGCGGAAGCGGTCGAGGTAGGTCGGCAGGATCACCTCCAAGGAGGTCGGTTTGATTTCCAGTTCTTTCAAGCCCGGCATCGTCGCCGAGGCCACGCTGTCATGGCGTAACAATTGGGCCTGGTCACGGGTCAGGATCGGGCCCTTGACAATGAGCGGCGGCACATATTGCAACACCGCGCCCATGATGTCGGCGATGAAGAACGGCAGGGGAACTAAAAGGCGCTTACGGCCGATCTCGGACAGCATCAGGGTCATGAGTTCGGCGAAACTGTAAATCCTGGGCCCCGCCAGCTCATAGGTCTTGCCCTTGGCGTCATCGCTTTGCAGCACCTTCGAGATCGCCTCGGCGGCATCGCCGACATAGACCGGCTGGTAGCGGGTGGTGCCGCCGCCGAACAACGGCAACGCCATGGACACACATGCCACCTGGGCGAAACGGTTGAAGAAATCGTCCTCGGGGCCAAAGATGATGCTGGGACGGATCACCGTGGCGCCGGGGAAGGCGGCGCGAACCGCGGCCTCTCCGGCGGCCTTGGTGCGGGCGTATTCGGAGTCCGAGTCCGCATCGGCGCCGATCGCCGAGATCTGAACCATGCGCCTGACGCCCGCCGCCGCCGCCGCCTTGGCCACGCGATCGGCGCCATCCGCCTGTATGGCGCCAAAGCGCTGGCGGCGGGTCTGGTAGAGAATGCCCACCAGATTGACCACACCATCGGCTCCCTTGACCGCGGCCGCGACCTGGCCGTCGTCCTGGATATCGGCCGAGATCGCCGTGATCTGGCCGACGTCGCCCATGGGTTTGAGAAACTTGGCGTGTTCGGGATGGCGCACCGCGACGGTGATTCGGCTGCCGGCTTTGGCAAGACGGCGCACCACATGTCGGCCGAGGAAACCGGATCCACCGAACACCGTGATCGTGCCAGCCGCCATGAGATGTCCTTTTGCCTTGTTACCGCCAAGCCGGGCATCACCCTTGCCGGGCGCCCGAAACACTTTAGCGGCTATATTGGAAATGGGAAGCCGGCGTCAACATTATTGGCGGGCGGTGCGCCGTTTTTACGGGTTTGCTTTGGGACATGTGTTAGCATTGGTGGCGGCATTCAATGATTGCTGATCCGTGGAGGGTGACATGTCGGCATTTCTGACCCCGCAAATCCGCAATTCGGTGCAGAGGAGATCGGGTGGCCGCTGCGAATGCACATTGGTCCACTGCCCCCATCACACTGGCCGTTGCGGCGATATGCTCCGCGGCCGAGGCCACATCCAAAGGCTCCGCTCCGGTGGGCTTTATGTTTTGAGCAATTTAAGGATTATTTGCCAGACCTGCCGCCGTGGCCCGACCAGCCACGGTATAGGGTAACCAGCGCCCGCGTGACCTCAGGGATCATGCCGGGGCGAACCGAAATCTCGCCCATGGCCAGGCCGAAGTCGTCAACCCGAACGGAAATGCTGGCACTGTCCCCGACTTCCCGGGCCAAACCCGGCCCCAAGAAGCCCAGGGCGAACTCGGCAATGCCGTGCCACTGCTGGTGCTGATCCCGGCCGTAGGTGAAACCGACCCAGGCCGGGGTATGGTCATCACCCTCGCAGCTTTCAAAGGTCTGCAATTCTGGAAATGTGGACAGCGCGGAGATCAGTGCTTCCAAGCCGCGATCAACCGGCGCGTTGACTTTCACCCAAACCTGGGTGTGGCCATTCCCTGAATTCGAGCGTGCCGGCATCGGGTGAACCATCATGGTTTAACGAAGATGCCTATCCCGGCAGGGACAGATTGAAATCTGGTTAATCCCTGGCGTTTTATGACTAGAAACCTCTGCGCGCGTTGCGGTGCCGCCAATGATGATGCAGAATACCGCCCAAGCTGCCGCGGGTGTGGCGGAATTGGTAGACGCGCAGGCTTCAGGTGTCTGTTTCCGTATGGAAGTGGGAGTTCGAGTCTCCCCACCCGCACCATTTTTTGAGTGAATAGACCGAATCATGACCAATCATCTCCATCACGCAGATTTGCCCAGCGGTCTCGATTTCGGTGATATCGTCGCGGTCGATTGCGAAACCATGGGCCTCAACCCGGCCCGTGACCGGCTGTGCCTGATACAGCTTTCCGCCGGTGACGGCGATTGCCACCTGGTACAGTTTGCCCAGCCCGCGTCGCTCGAGGCCGGCGTGCCATATGACGCGCCCAACCTCAAGGCATTGCTGGATGATCCAGACATCACCAAGCTGTTCCACTTCGCCCGCTTCGACGTGGCGGTGATCCAAAGATATCTCGGCGTCGTCTGCGCCCCGGTCTACTGCACCAAGATCGCCTCACGGCTGACCCGCACATTCACCGACCGCCATTCCCTCAGGGATCTGTGCCGGGATCTGCTGGGTGTGGATATTTCCAAGCAGCAGCAGACCTCGGACTGGGGCGCTAAGGAACTCAAGCCTGAACAGCTCGCCTACGCCGCCAGCGATGTCCTGCATCTCCATGCCTTGAAGGCGCGGCTCGACGAAATGCTGGAACGGGAAGGGCGGCACCATTTGGCCACGGCGTGTTTCCAGTTCCTGGCCACACGCGCCGAGCTCGATCTCGGCGGCTGGGCCGAAGACGACATCTTCGCCCATTGATTTGGCGGCGCTGTTCCCGGCCAAGCGCCATCATGACCGGGTGACTGGATGATTGGGGGATTTTTTGGTTTTCCTGCCCCTTTATTGATGTCATGACTTTGGGTAGACATATTAAGCATACCCCGTGGCCGTCATGCCGGCGATGAAGGTCGCGGCATTTCGGGCGACAGCAACGGATGGAGACGGGACCGAAAGCGAGAAAGGGACCGGTTAACGCCCATGAAGGCTCAAACCAGCGATAAGGCCACCAGCTCCGGCGATTCCGATAAATTGATAGCCCGGCGCGTGTTCAAGCTGGCGGCCCAGGGCATCAATGAACTGACCAAATCCCTCGATGACGGGTTCATCGACGCTCTTGATCTGATGGCCAAGGTCACCGGCCGGGTCATCGTCTCCGGCATCGGCAAAAGCGGCCACATTGCCAACAAGATCGCCGCCACCCTGGCTTCCACCGGAACCCCGGCGTTCTTCGTTCATCCCGCCGAGGCCAGCCATGGCGATCTTGGCATGATCACGCGGAACGACCTGGTGCTGGCGATTTCCAATTCGGGCGAAACCCTGGAACTGTCCGATCTCGTTGCCCATGCCCAACGATTCGATATCCCCCTGGTCGCCATCACCAGCGACAAAAACAGCCTGCTTGGCGAAAACGCCGATGCCGTGGTGATCCTGCCCGAGGTCGATGAGGCCTGTCCCATGGGCCTGGCGCCGACCACGTCGACCACCATGACCCTGGCGCTGGGCGATGCCATGGCGATTGCATTGCTGGAGCGCAAGGGGTTCTCCAGCGATGACTTCCAAGCGCTTCACCCCGGCGGGCAATTGGGCCATAGGTTGTTGAAGGTCGCCGATGCCATGCATGAGGGCGACGAAATCCCCCTGATCGGCCGCAAGGCGACCATGGCCGACGCGCTGTTGTCGATGACGGCGAAACGCTTTGGCTGTGTCGGCGCCACCGGGGAAGGCGGCGAACTGGTCGGCATCGTCACCGACGGCGATCTGCGCCGCCACATGGGGGACAGGCTTCTCGACCAGACCGTGGAGCAGGTGATGAATAAGGCGCCGCTCACCATCCGCTCCCAGGCGCTGCTTGCCGAGGCGCTGGGAATCATGAACACCAAGTCGGTCACCGCGCTGTTCGTCGTCGATGACGGCGTGACGGTCGGGATTGTTCATGTTCACGACTGCCTGCGGGCGGGCCTGGATTGAGCCCATGAAATTTCCTTTCTCCCGTGCCGCCAGAAATGCCCGCCGCCAGCGCCGCCGTGTCAGCGCCAATTACAGCCGCTTCGTCAGCCTGATGAAATTGTTGTTGCCGGTCGCCGCCCTGGCGCTGGCCGTCGTCATGGTGGCGTGGCCGCAATTCAAATCCCGCGATGATGGCTTTTCCTTCGGGTTCCTCTCGGTCAATCCCTATGACGCGGAAAACCTGCGCATGGAAAATGCGCGTTTCACCGGCCTGGACAAGAACACCTTGCCCTATACCCTGACCGCGGAAGTCGCCATTCAGGATGGCCCCGGCTCCGATATCATCCGTCTGCAACGGCCCAAGGCCGACGTCACCCTCAAAGACGGAACCTGGTTGGCCTTGACCGCCGACAAGGGCATCCACCGGCAAAAGAATCAGACCCTGGAATTGACCGGCGTGGTCAATATGTTCCATGATTCCGGCCATTCCTTCACCACCAGCCATGCCAAGATCGACCTGGTCCACGGCACCGCGGTAGGCAACAAGCCTGTCACCGGCCATGGCCCGAGCGGCGATCTGACATCCCAGGGTTTCCGTTTCCTCAGCAAACACAACATCATCCAATTCACCGGCAAGGCGAAGATGGTGTTCTATTCGCGCCAGGATGGCCCCGGTGGCGGCGATGGCGGCAAAGCCCAATGACACCGGCGGCGCCATGGGTCGAGACCTCTATTGCGCCGTGGCTGTTGCGCGCCATGGTGGTGCTGGTGATGGGGTTCCATGGCGTTCTGCATGGTCCCAGCGCAAATGCCCAGAGCCTGAAACTGGGGGCCTCCGAACCCGGCAAGCCGCTGGAGATCTACGCCGATCAGGGCATTGAATGGCACAAGGGCACCAATGCCTATATCGCCCGGGGCAACGCCCGGGCGATCCAGGGCGACGTCACCGTCTTCGCCGATGTCCTCACCGCCCATTACCGCAAGATCGCCGGCCAAGGCACCCAGATCTGGCGGATCGAGGCGGAGGGAAAGGTGCGCATCCGCTCGCCGACGGAAACCGCCGAGGGCGACAAAGCGGTCTATGATATCGACAAGTCCGTCCTGGTGCTGACCGGCCGCAAGCTTAAATTCTTCACCGACACCACCAGGATCACCGCCCGCGACAGCCTTGAATATTGGGAGGCGAAAGGGATGGCCGTGGCCCGGGGCAACGCCATCGCCACCCAGGGAGATAAAAAACTCCGCGCCGATACCCTGGTCGCCTATTTCGAGAAGACCGAGGCC
>CBDUSV010000163.1:0-6638 GCA_965369885.1 uncultured bacterium | reverse complement strand
CGATGCGCCGCGCACTTGTGGGTGCGAGCGGCGGGATCAACACCGGCACCCGGGCCGGCGCCGCCGCCGCCATTCTTGCGATTGCCGCCGGCAGGAAAGCCATGAACGGACGGGCCAGACGCGCCAGGTTGAGGGCAATCAGAAAACGAACCGGGCTCGGCAGCACCAGGGCGAGGAACCAGCGTAACAGGCGCTCGGCGATGGGACGCAGCGCCTTGTCTTCCACATAACGGCGGCCGTGATCGATGACATGGCGGTAGTCCACCCCCGACGGACAAGCGGTGACACAGGCAAGGCAGGCCAGGCAACGGTCGAGATGGCGGACCACCGCCGGCACCGGGGCGGCATCGCGTTCCAGCATGTCCTTGATCAGATAGATGCGCCCGCGCGGGCTATCGAGCTCATCGCCGAGCAGCACATAGGTCGGGCAGGTGGCGATGCAGAAACCGCAATGGACGCAGGCGCGCAGTGCCTGATCCGTGAGCTTAAGCTCCGGGTCCGCCAATTGCGCCAAAGTGAAATTGGTCTGCATCCACTACACCCCGTCGTACATGTGGCCGGGGTTGAGAATGCCCTTGGGGTCGAAATTCTCCTTGATGCGTGCCGTGAGCCGGGCGAGCGGCTCGGGCTGGGGCTGAAACACCGCGACCTTTGATCGGGTTTCGGCATCGGCGCGGATCAGGGTGGCGTGGCCGCCGCTGGCGGCGACGGCGGCACGCACCGCATCCGGGCTGGCGCTGTCCGGGTCCAGAAGTTCAAGCCACACCAAGCCTCCACCCCAATCATAGAAAGCCCGGCAGTCCTGGGTGATGGTGAGCACGTCTACGACCTCGGCGCCGGCGCCCGGCGGCAGGGAAAGCCGCCACAATTGCCGGCCCTCGCCACCGGCGAAATACGCCGCGCCGCCGATCTCACGCCAAACCGCTCTGGCGTCCTCGCCTTCGATCCCGCTGATGGTGCCGAGATCGCCGAGCCCTTCGCCCAGCCCCCGGGCGCGGTCCGAGGCCGAGAGCTTTGGCCCCTCGACGCGCAACAGGGTCGCGGCGCCACCATCGGCGAGGTCCGCCACCATCGATGCCGCCGCCACCGCCCGGGGCAGATGGGCGGCGCCCGAAACCTCCCACGGGCCCGCCAGCGCCCGGGTCATGGCAATGATCGCGGCCTTGTCATCGAGGCCGCGGATCAGCACGGTATGGGCATCGGCGGGCGCCGGCAGGGTCCTGAAGGTGACCTCGGTCATCACCGCCAGGGTGCCGTAGGACCCCGCCAACAGCTTGCACATATCGTAACCGGTGACGTTCTTCACCACCCGGCCGCCGCATTTGAAGGCCTCGGCGCGGCCGCTGACGGCGCTCACCCCCAGCAAATGATCCCGCCCCGCCCCGGCCTTGAAGCGCCGTGAACCTGCGAGGTTGCAGGCGAAGACGCCGCCAATGGTGGCGCCGATGGTAGCGCCCTGGGGCGTCCCCAACAGGGCCGCCATATCCGGAGGCTCGAAGGCCAGGTGCTGGCCGTGGCGGCTGAGCGTCGCGGTGATTTCATCGAGGCTGGTGCCAACCTGGGCGGACATCACCAGCTCTTCGGGCTCATAGGATGTGATCCCCGCAAGGCGCGAAAGCACCAAAGGCCGCGTTCCGGTCATGGGCCGGCCCAGGCTGCGTTTGCTGCCATTGCCCTGAACCTCCAGCGGCTGGGACTGGTCCAGGGCCTGGCCAACGGCGTCCAGCACCTGGTCCGGGCTCTCGGGGGTCAGCGCCTTATCCATCCCATCCTCGTCGCCCACGGCGGTCAAAACCGGGGAAGCTCTGGGTGGCGGAGCCTGCCGCCATGAACGTGGATGCGGCCGAGCTCGGCACAGCGGTGCAGGACCGGGAACACCTTGCCGGGGTTGAGCAAGGCCCTGTCATCGAAGGCGCATTTGAGGCGCTGCTGGTGCTTGAGATCGTCTTCGGTGAACATGGTGCCCATGAGGTCGCGCTTTTCGACGCCGACGCCGTGTTCGCCGGTCAGCACGCCGCCGACCTCGACACAAAGCCTGAGGATATCGGCGCCGAAGGCCTCGGCCCTTTCAAGTTCATCGCCCTTGTTGGCGTCATACAGGATCAGGGGATGGAGATTGCCGTCCCCGGCATGGAAGACATTGGCGACGCCAAGGCCGTATTGGCTGGAAAGCTTGGCGATGCGGCCCAGAACCTCGGGCAACCGGTGACGGGGAATGGTGCCGTCCATGCAGTAATAGTCCGGCGACAAGCGCCCCACCGCGGGGAACGCCGTCTTGCGCCCGGCCCAGAATTTAAGGCGCTCTTCCTCGTCGGCGCTGGCGCGCACCGAGCTCGCGCCATGGTCCCGGGCGATGGCTTCGATGGCGCCGACCAATTGGTCGACCTCGAACGCGGTGCCATCGAGCTCGATGATGAGCAGCGCCTCGGCATCGAGGGGATAGCCGGCATGGACGAAATCCTCGGCGGCGCGGATGGCGAGCGCGTCCATCATTTCCATCCCCGCCGGGATGATGCCGGCGCCGATCACCGCGGAAACGCAGGACGCGGCTTCCTCGCACGAGCCAAAGCCGATCAACAGCGCGCGGGCCGCCGGCGGCGTCGGCAGGATGCGCACAGTGACCTCGGTGATGACCCCGAGCAATCCTTCCGACCCGGTGACGACGCCGAGAAGATCATAGCCGCCGGCATCGAGATGCTTGCCGCCGAGGCGGATGATCTCGCCATTGATCAGCACCAGCTCGACACCGAGCAGGTTGTTGGTGGTCAGGCCGTATTTCAGGCAATGGACGCCGCCCGAATTCTCGGCGACGTTGCCGCCGATGGTGCAGGCGATCTGGCTCGACGGATCGGGCGCGTAATAGAAGCCGTGACCGGCGACCGCATCGCTGATGGCGAGATTGGTCACCCCGGTCTGGGCAACGACTGAACGGTTGGGGTAATCGATCTCGAGGATGCGGTTGAACTTGGCAAGCCCCAGGGTGATGCCGTCGGCCAGCGGCAGGGCGCCGCCCGACAGCGACGTCCCGGCGCCACGGGGCACCACCTTGATGCGGTTCTCAAAGCAATAGCGCAGCACCAGCGAGACCTGATCCACCGTCGCCGGCAGCGCCACGATCATCGGCAGCTGGCGATAGGCCGTGAGGCCGTCGCATTCATAGGCCCGAAGCTCGTCACCATCGGTGATCACCGCGTCGCCCGGCAGGAGCTCGCGAACAGCGGCGATGATGTCATCACGGCGTTCGAGGACGTTTCTATCCGGCTTGGGCATATCCATGGCTGAACTCTTGTCGTGAACGCGAAGCCGCCGCAGGGTAACGGGTGACTATAGCGGCGGCTCTGGGCCGGTTTCAATCACGGGGCGTGGATGGATCAAAAAACAGACACTGGCAGCCACGGCAAACAGAGGATAAACTGGCTCCATGCGACGTCACAGAAACGCCAAGATCGTGGCCACGTTGGGCCCGGCCAGTTCAGATCCCAAGATCATCGAATCCCTGTTCAAGAAAGGCGCCGACGTCTTTCGCCTCAACTTCAGCCATGGCACCCGGGCCGGCCATGCCCGCACCATCAAGGCCATCCGCGATCTCGAGAAACGGTACGACCGGCCGATCTGCATCCTGATGGACCTGCAAGGGCCCAAGCTGCGTCTCGGCAGCTTCGCCGACGGATCGGTGACCCTCAAGGCAGGTGCCCGCTACCGCCTTGATCTCGTAGATAAACCGGGCGACCACAAGCGCGCGCCGCTGCCGCACCCGGAGGTCTTCGCCTGCCTGGCGCCGAAACAGGAACTCCTGCTCGACGACGGCAAGGTGCGTCTTCGGGTCATTACCTGCACCAAGACCTACGCCGAGACCCGTGTCATCACCGGCGGCGAGCTTTCCGACCGCAAGGGCGTGAATGTGCCCAACACAGTGCTGCCGGTGGCGTCCATGACCGAGAAGGACGTCAAGGATCTCCGCTTCGGCCTCAAATGTGGTGTCGATTGGGTCGGGCTCTCCTTCATCCAGAAGCCCGAGGACGTGGCCCGGGCCCGCAAGCTGGTGAAAGGCCGCGCCCTTCTGATCGCCAAGCTCGAGAAGCCGTCGGCGATAAACTATCTCGACGACATCATCGAGCTGTCGGACGCGGTCATGGTCGCCCGCGGGGATCTCGGTGTCGAGATGGCGCCGGAAGACGTGCCGAGCATGCAGAAACTCGTGGTGCGGGCGTGCCGGCAGGCGGGCAAGCCCGTGGTGGTGGCGACACAGATGCTCGAATCCATGATCCACGCCCCGGCACCCACCCGGGCCGAGGCCTCGGACGTCGCCACCGCGGTCTATGACGGCGCCGATGCGGTGATGCTGTCGGCGGAATCCGCCACCGGGGATTATCCGGTGGAATCCGTGGCCATGATGGACCGCATCATCAAACGGGTGGAGAGCGACCCTTACTACCGCAGGCTGATGGATGCCGATCACCCGGCGCCCGAATCCACGGTGCCGGACGCCATCACCGCGGCGGCGCGCCAAGCGGCGCACACGATTTCGGCGGCGGCGATCGTGACCTTCACCATGTCGGGATCGACGACCCTGCGCGCCGCCCGCGAGCGCCCGGACGTGCCGATCCTATGCCTGACCGCCAACCTCAACACGGCCCGGCGCGTGGTAATGGCCTGGGGGGTCCATGCGGTCCATACCGCCGACGTCAAGACCTTCCCCGACATGGTTTCAAAGGCGGCGCGCGCCTGCCATCAGCAGGGCTTCGCCAAGCGTGGCCAGCAACTGGTGGTGACCGCGGGGGTTCCCTTCGGCACCAAGGGCGCCACCAACATCCTCCGCGTCACCCGGGTCGAGAGCTGAGCCCAAGTCGATAGCTAACCATATGCTTGACCGGCGCCACCCGGTGAGCCGGGGACATCCGCCATTGTCATATGATCAGAAAGAATGGCCCACAGGGGAGCCCGGAGAAGGCGGTACCGTCAGCCCTGGCGCGCCTTGAAGCGGGGATTGCGCTTGTTGATGACATAGACACGACCGCGGCGGCGCACAATCCGGCAGTTCTTGTCCCGGCGTTTGACCGACTTCAAGGAATTAACGACTTTCATAACAATGCTCTCTCAAGGGCGGTTAAGGTCCCGCAATAGGGCTGACAGCGCGGGCCGGGCGGAAAATAAGCGCCTGGAACGGCCCTGTCAACCGGTGCCCTAGGGTCCGTACTCATAAAAGGTTGTGGTGCTGGCGGCCCGTGATTATGCCTTCTTCAGGCCGCAAACCCGAAGAATGCGCAATGCGCCGCTGTCCAGGGCCGCGACCAGGCGGGTCCAGCGTTCGGCCTCGGCATCGACGATGGGGCGCAGCTTTGACGGGATACCGCTCTCGGCCTGTCCATCGACGAATCTGGCCCAGGCCTTGTGAATTTCTTTGCGGTGGATGTCGGTGACATCCTCGACGACGCGGACGTCGAACATCAGTTGGCGAAGGGTATCTTCGGTCTGTTCCTGGGTCCACAGATGGGGCTGAACCGGCTCGGACTCCATCCACGCGGCGACTTCCGCCGATTCCTCGGCGCCCTCAACCACCACGTAATCGGTAATCAACAGCGGAGCATCGTATCTCAGGGCCAAGTGTATACCTTCCAACAGGCCCTCCTTGTTTTCGACGTTATAGAGGGCCTCCTTGGCATAGACGCAGTTGAAGGAGTTCTCCTTGAATTCCAGCTTTTCGAAGTCGGCGTAATTGATCGGCGCCTTCTTCGATATGCCGGCATCCACCGACTGCTGCATGCCCGCCGTAGCCAGCAATTTCGAGCGTTCGAGACCGGTTACCCAGGCATCGAACTTGTTGGCAATGGCACGGGCGGGACCCCCGAGGCCGGCGCCGAGAACCAGCAGTGTCATGGCCGAAGTGATGTTATAGGACTGCACCGTCTTGACCCCATGATCACGGCCGCCGTAAGAGGTGAAGCCCTTTCCCCACACCATTTCCGCCACTTCGATGCGCCACTTGGACCAAATGCCGTCGGACTCATCGACCTCTTTCTTGACTTCATCTATTTTGTCAGCGGCTGGGGCGGCATCGGGGGCCTGACCATCACCTTGCCTGCCATCCCCCACCACTTCATTTCCGGCGTCGCCACCGTCATCGGCGCCGCCGAGACGCTCTTGGCGCCTCGCCAGGAAGTCTTCGACGTTTTCGCCTTCCCACCATGCCTCGAAGCGGAGCCGAAACGGGATATCGGGTTTCTCAATAGCGGAATCGGTTTGATCATCCTCGATGCCGGCGGAGTCATCCTCGGGACGCGCGCGAGTCCACAGGCCCATGAGCTTCATGGGCACGAGACGCTTACATGTGGTCGCGATCTGCATTATCGACACGGCCGCCCCTTCGGACAGATTCCGGATAGCTAAAGTGAAAACCTAGCAAAACATGATTAAATGACTGTTAAAGCGTTGTTTTCCCGCGACGGACCGGTGGACGGCTGTGAAGGAATTATTAGTGAGAAATCAAATGCTTGATCGTTTCAACCTGAATCCCGGCCGAGGATCAAACCTCCCTCCGGGGGATATTTTGGTTTTATCCCGCCCGAGGATCAAACGTCCCTCCTGGGGATATTTTGGTTTTATCCCGCCCGAGGATCGAACGTCCCTCCGGGGGATAT
>CBDUSV010000162.1:0-6654 GCA_965369885.1 uncultured bacterium | reverse complement strand
CGCGCCCAAGGGCGACCATTGCTTCGCCGCCTTCAGTGGCGATCTGGCGCCGGCGCTGATGGTGTTGGGCGCCGAGGTGGAGATCGCATCGCCATCGGGCGGCCGCGTCATTCCCTTGACCGAAATGTACATAGACGACGGCATGGCCCATCTGGCGCTGGGGTCCGATGAGATGGTCACCGCGGTGCGCGTCCCCGCCACGGCGGAAGGCTACCGGGCCGGTTACGCCAAATCCCAGGTCCGCGGCGCCATCGATTTCCCCCTCGCCGGCGTCGCGGTGGGATTGCGCCGCGATGGTGACGCCATCGCCGAACTCACCGTGGCGCTGACCGGCACCAACTCGATGCCATTGATAGTCGCGGGCACCGAGGGGCTCACCGGAGCGGCGCTCGATGACGATATGCTCGATGGTCTGGACGGCCTCATAACTGAGCAAATCCAGCCCATGACCAGCACCTTCGTGCCACCCGGCTATCGCCGCCGGGTGGTCGCCAAGCTGACGCGTTCTTTGGTGCGCAGGCTCTACCAGGAAGGGTGATCAGGGCCGCCGGGCGGCGCCGGTGATGCGCTCCAGCAGTTCGATCAGGGTCGCCTTTTCCTTTTCGCTCAACTCGGCATTGATGTGGCGTTCATGGCGGCGCACCAAGGGGGTGACGCGGGCAAGGATCCGGGCGCCCTTATTGGTCAGGGCCAGGGCGTAGGACCGCCGGTCGGTCACCGACGCCATGCGCTCGACCCAGCCAAGCTGTTCCAACCGGTCGATCACCGCCACCATGGTGGAACGCTTGATGCCCAAGGCCTTGGCCAGGGCGGACTGGCTCAGGCCCGAATTGGCGTCGATCAGCACCAGGACACCGAATTGCCCCGGGGTGACGCCGTCCGCGCCGATGCTATGGCGGAAATGACTGAACACCGCGGCCTGGCCCCGGCGCAGCCGGTAGCCGACAAGCTCGGTCAGCAGGCCGTAATCGGTCCGTGGTGGCTTAGGGGCCATGGCGGTCTCTCCCAAGCAAAATTCTGTTCGCCAGGCGAACCAATCGAGACCGGATCATAGGCGCCTCAGAGCCGCCGCGGCAACTTTCGCGGGGTGACAAGCCATGAAATTCGTGACTATCATCCGGGCAACAACAGAAGGTGGCCAAGGGCCCGGAACACCGGGACCGGACACCGTCAAAGGGGAGACGAAGTCATGAAAATTTCCAGGATAATTGCGGCTATGGGCCTTGGCTTGGTTTTCGCCATGGCCGGCTTCACCACCGCCGAGGCTGCCTCGGTGGCGAAATTCTACAAGGGCAAGAACCTGACCTTGTTTATCGGCTATCCGCCGGGCGGCGGCTATGACGCCTATGGCCGCACCCTGGCGCGGAACCTGGGCAACCATATTCCCGGCAATCCCAAGATCACCGCCAAGAACCGGGTCGGCGCCGGCACCCTCAAGCTCACCAACGAGATCTTCAACACCCTTGCCCAGGACGGCACGATGCTGGCGATGATCGACCGCGGCATCGCCATGGAGGCGTTGTTCGGCAACAAGCAGGTCAAGTTCGATCCCAACAAGCTCAATTGGCTGGGCAGCGTCAACAACGAGGTCTCCACCTGTGTCACCTGGCACACCAAGAAAATCACCAACCTGAAGGACTTCCTGTCGAAGAAGATCATCATGGGCGGCACCGGTCCGGGCACCGGGCCCGACATGATGGTCAAGGTGCTCAACAACGTGGTCGGCGGCAATCTCGGCCTGATCACCGGCTATCCCGGCGGCAACAACATCAACATCGCCATCGAGCGCGGCGAGGTCGATGGCCGGTGCGGCTGGTCGTGGTCGTCGATCGCCTCGACCCGGCCCCAGTGGGTAAAGGACAAGAAAATCAACATCCATATCCAGATGTCCACCTCCAAGCACCCGGTGCTCACCAAGATGGGCGTGCCCTGGATCATGGATCTGGCCAAGAACAAGCGCCAGAAGGGCATCATGACCCTGCTGTTCGCCCGCGAGGCCATGGGCCGGCCCATCCTGGTCGGGCCCAAGGTGCCCGGCGCGCGGGTCAAGGCGCTGCGCGCGGCGTTCGACGCCACCATGGGGGACGCCAAGTTCCTGGCCGGGCTCAAGAAGCAGAGGCTGGAATCGGCGCCGCTGACCGGGGCCGAGGTTCAGAAGCTGGTCGCCTCCATCATGCGCACCAAGCCCGACATCGTCGAGGCCTCAAAGGAAGCGACGTCCAAGACCGGCAACCTGTACCTCAAGAAGATCACTATCAAAATGGTCAAGCATGAGGGCAAGGTGTCCAAGGTCAAGCGTGGCGGCCGGCGCATCTTCATCATCTACAAGGGCAAGGAGGTCAAGGCCGCGGTGTCCGGGTCCAAGACCAAGGTCACCATCAACGGCAAAAAGACCAAGCGCAAGAACGTCAAGGTCGGCATGACCTGCAAGTTCACCTACCCGGGGCCCGGTTCCAGGGCCAAGCGGGTGGACTGCAAGAAATAGCTTACAGGTCTTCCGGGGCGTAGCCGGCGACGCGCTTGTATTGCTCCGAAAGCTCGTGCAGTTCGTCCTGGGTGATGAAATCGTCGAGGTTTTCGAAGGGCCGGTTGCCGACCAGCTCTTCGACCTTGATGATGATGTAATCCGGCGGCTGTGAGCGGTTGGTGAGCACCACCTTGGCGGTGACCTCACGCCGGGCGTCTTCATAGGCTTTGAGCGCCGCCACCTCATCGTCCATGGATGCCAGAAGCTCGGCCAGGGTGCGGGCATCGATCACCCCCTGGGCGGCGCCGTTGGAACCCCTTGGATACATCGGGTGGGCGGCATCGCCCATCAGGGTCACCCGGCCGAAGGTCCAGCGGTCCACCGGGTCCTTGTCGACCATGGGATATTCCAAAATGGTATCGGCCGCCCTTATCATGTCGGCGATATCGCACCAGTCATAGTGCCAGTCCTGGTAGAAGTGGAAAAAGTCCTCGAGCTTGCCCGGCTTGTTCCAGTCGTTCTTCTCAAAGCTGTCGTTTTGCACCTCGGCGACCCAGTTCATCAGTTGGGTGCCCTTGCCGTCGATGTCGTGATTGATCGGATAGACCACCAGCTTGCCGGTCTTGATCGAGCCGATCCGCATATAGGTGTTCCCGGTCAGGATCGGCGGCCATTTCGTCACCCCGCGCCAGATGTTGATGCCGCCATAGGCCAAGCCCTCATCAGGATAGAACTGCCGGCGGATGGCGGAATTCACCCCGTCACACGCAATGACGATATCCGCCTTGACCGGGGGCAGCGCCTCGCCGCTTGAGGTTTGCTTCAAGTGCACCAGGACCTGGTCGCCGGATTGCTCCACGCTTAAGCAATGGCGGTCGCAATTGATGCGCTCAGCGCCGATGGTGGCTTTGGCCGCCTCAAACAGCACCAAATGGAGACGGCCACGGTGGATGCCGATCTCGGGGTATTCGAGGCCGGCGAATTTCCCCCTGGGTTCTTTGTAGATCAGCTGGCCGAAGCGGTTGAAGAAGCAGCTTTCCCGGTTCTCGACCCCTTGGCTCACCAGCTCATCGTCAAGGCCGAGGGCGGCGAACTCGCGCATGGCGTGGGGCAGCAGCGTGATGCCGACGCCGATCTCCAGGACCTGCGGCGCGGCCTCATAGACCTTACACGCAATCCCCCGTTTGTGCAGGTGCATGGCCAGGCTCAGCCCGACGATGCCGCCGCCGATGATGGCGATTTCCAATTTGTCTTTTGCTGCCATAGTCCTGTTTATCCTCTCCGTCTCAGAACAGATGGGGCCATTTGGCCTCGACCTCGGCTTTGAGCTCTGGGCTGGCCTCGGCGACCGTCGGGAAGTCGTCCTTCCAATCATAGGGGCGGCAGGCATCGATGATGCCACGGTTGTTGTGATAGGGCGGCCCCCGCAGCATGGGGTCCAGCGGCGTGCTCCACGCACGCCGGATGAATTGCACGTCGTCCGGCGGATCGCAGCGCGTCGACATCGCCCACACCACGTCGAACATGTTGGAGGGATCGATGTCCTCGTCCACCACCACCACCCAGCGCCCGGCGTAATTGCCGGCGTGGCAGTTGGCCGCCATCATGCCGGCCTGGATCGCGTGTCCCGGATACATCTGCTTGATGGCGATGACGTTGAACAGCCGTCCGGCGCCGGCCTCATGGCACCACACCCCGGCGACGCCGGGTAGCCCGGCCTGGTCGACCTCGTTCCAGATCATCGCCGATTTCACCGTGGCGCGGGCGAAGGTGAAATTCTCCGGCGGCCGTGACGGCACGGCGAGGGTGAGAATGGGGTCCGAGCGCCAATAGACCCGCTTGATGCGGACGATGGGCAATTCGGTGGCGTCCGACGCGTAATAGCCCATGAATTCGCCGAACGGCCCTTCGGATTTGAGCTCGTCGCCGTAGATCTCGCCCTCGAGCACGATCTCGGCATGGGCCGGCATGGGGAGGCTATGGATTTCGCTGGGGATGATCTCGTAAGGCCTGCCGCGCTGGCCGCCGGCATAGGCCAGCTCGTCGATGCCGTGGCCGATCTCCTGATGGCCGGCGAGGAACAGGATGGGGTCCTGGCCGCAGCAGATCACCACCGGGCAGGGCTCGCCCTTGTCGAAATATTTCTCGCTGATCATGCGGCCATGCTTGCCCGGCGACATCCAGATCGCCGCCGTGTTGGCATCGTGGACCATGACCCGGTAGGTCCCCATATTGACCCAGCCGGTGTCCGGGTCGCGCATGATCACCACATCGTCGGTGCCGATATAGCGCCCGCCGTCGAGCTCGTGGACGAAGGGGGCGGGGAATTTCAGCAGATCGACATCGCCGTCCCGGTCGATGTTCTCCAGCACCGGGCCGTCCTTCACGGTCACCGGCGGCAGCAGCTCGAAGTCCTCGGCCAGGCGCTTGCGGTAGGCGTGCACCAGATCGGTCTCGCCCGCGGGCTCATCCAGGCCCAGCACCAGGGCCAGGCGCTTATAGGCGTTGGCCACGCCCGCGAGGATGCGGAAGCCTTTGGGGTAGCCCGGGATGTTGTCGAACAGAAGCGCCTTCGAGCGCCCCGGAGTGCGCGCCGCCACGGTCTCGGCCAGCGCCCCGATCTCCAGGTTCCAGTCCGCCCCGTCGACCCGCTCCAACTCACCCATGCCGTCGCAAATCTCAATCAGATCGCGCAGGTCCTGGTAGCCCTCATTGCGCCTGACCGCCGCGTCGGGCGCCGCGGTGGGGGGGTGCTTGTCCGCCATGTCCGACTCCTCCCAGCCAACAGACCCCGCGACAAAGCCGCTGTCAAGGGAGGGCAGGGTTGGCGGTCGAACGCGGCCCCTGGCCGGCGACGGCCAGGGGGTCCGGGGTGTGCCAGCCCGAACGGTGGGAACGGCGGGTCCGGGTCAGCTCTGGGTCACGTAGGTCCGGAGCGCCTCGGCCTCTGATTCTATTTCCTGAACCCGGCGCATGACCACATCACCGATTGAGATGATTCCGACAAGCGCCCCTTCATCCAGCACCGGCAGGTGACGGATTCGTCTCGAAGTCATGGTTGCCATCAGATCGGCGAGGAGATCGTTGGGGGTGCAAGTCACCACCTCGCGGGTCATCAACGCCGATGCCGGCATCGCCAACGCGGCGTCACCCTTGGCCGCAACGGCGCCAACAATGTCCCGTTCGGAAAGAATGCCGTCGATGTGATTGTTGTCGGCGCTGATCACCACGGCGCCGATCTTGGCATCGGTCAGTATTTTAGCAATGTCTTTGACAGGGGTTTCCGGTCCCGCGGTTACCACCTTGCTGCCCTTGGAACTGAGAACGGATTCAACATACATGCCCCCCTCCTTCAGCAAATTAGCGAAACCGGACCTTAGCAGATTAGATATTCTGTGCGAGGAGAATTACGGGCGGAGTGGTGGGGGTGGGGTGGGAGTGGGGAATGCTTAAAACTCCTCCCAGCCAAAAGTCCCCGCAACCGCGCCGCTGTCAAGGGAAGGCGGGAGTTGGGGGGCGCGGGGATGAACGCGGAAGTCATCTGGAGACGGCTGTAAGGTCAGGGTATAGTCAAGGGGGAGGAATATTACCCCTTCCTATGTATCCTTGGGCCCTCCGTGCGGCTAAATCATCTATCTGTCATGGGGTTTTCTATCACTGCCGAATTCGCCTTTAAAAATGTCATAGCCAATGAAATTAAAATCGCTCAAACGTTTCTTGCCTTTCTACTCCAGTCGTTTCTGGGAGGGACGCCATGGGTTGGTGGCATTGGCGCGATACGACTGTGAGTCAGTGCTCACTCTTTGGCGTTCTCTCGCGGATGATAGCGATCCCGAAGCGCAATATCGCCTTGGTCTTCTACATGCCTCTGGTGAATGTGTGGACCAGGATCTCGCCGCCGCTGCGAGCTTGATAGCCACGGCGGCAAAGCAAGGACACTATTCCTCTATTATGTGGCTTAGACGTGCTGCGCGCGATGGCGACGTACATGCCCAGTTTGAACTTGGCATGATGTACCTGCATTATCATATTGTATTGATAGAGTTTTTGGTTTTCTCGCCTCAACGCTCCGCACGTCGGCTCTTGGCTGCAGCAGCCGAACAAGGGCACTCAGAAGCTCAAGTGGAGTTGGGGAAATACTACATCTGCGGATTTTTCCATAAACCTGTGCTGCGATTTATTCTTGG
>CBDUSV010000161.1:0-6689 GCA_965369885.1 uncultured bacterium | reverse complement strand
AGATAAAAAACTCCGCGCCGATACCCTGGTCGCCTATTTCGAGAAGACCGAGGCCAAGGGCAAGACCAAGGCCAAGGCCAAGGACGTAACCAGCGAGCTTAACCGCATCGATGCCTTCAACAACGTGTTCATCACCACGCCAACGGATATCGCCCAAGGCAAGCGCGGGGTCTATAATGTCAAAACCGGCATCGCCACTCTGACCGGCGGCGTCAAGATCACCCGGGGTCAAAACCAGCTCAATGGCGAGATCGCGGAAATTGATATGAACACCGGAATCAGCCGAATATTGAGCGGATCCGGGAAGGATGGCCGCTCGAAACCGGTCCGTGCCCTCATCATACAAGAACAAAAAAAGAACAAGCGTTCAGGGAATATCAAGAAATGAGGCGTTTTATTCAAAGGCAATCATGACGAAATCAGATATACCCCAATCGCCTGGTCCCCAATCGCCCGGCAAACCGTCTGGCCAACCGGCCGAGAACCGGCCTGGACAGCCCGCCGGGGCCGCGCCCCAGTTGGTCAGTGACAATACCGGTGTTCTGGCCAAGACCATCGGCAAGCGTTTCAAGAAGCGCCCGGTGCTCAGGGACGTGACCATCTCGTTACAGCGTGGCGAGGTGGTGGGGTTGTTAGGCCCCAACGGCGCCGGCAAGACCACCTGCTTCTACATCATCTCCGGCCTGATGGAGCCCGACTACGGCACCGTGACCCTTGATGGCAATGATGTCACTGACCTTCCGATGTATCGCCGCGCCCGGCTTGGTATCGGGTATTTGCCGCAGGAAGCGTCGATCTTTCGGGGCCTCAGCGTCGCCAACAATATCCGCGCCGTGCTCGAGGTGGTGGAGCCGGTCCACGAAAAGCGCGAAGCCATGCTGGAAGACCTGCTGGCGGAATTCTCCATCACCCATCTTGGCCGCACCCCGGCGCTGGCGCTATCCGGCGGCGAGCGCCGCCGCGTCGAGATCGCCCGCGCCTTGGCGTCCAGGCCCCAGTTCATGTTGCTCGATGAACCGCTTGCCGGCATCGATCCCATCGCGCTCAACGATATCCGCGAACTGGTGTTGCATCTCAAAGAGCGCGGCATCGGGGTTCTGATCACCGATCACAATGTGCGCGAGACCCTGGAGATCGTCGATCGCGCCTATATCCTCCATGATGGACAGGTCCTGATGGAAGGTGATCCATCGGAAATCGTCGCCCACGAAGACGTTCGCCGCGTCTATCTCGGGGAACGGTTTAGCCTGTAAGCGGTCGCACCCATGGTCCTCGCTCCCAAACTCAGCCTCCGTCAGTCCACCTCATTGGTGATGACGCCGCAATTGCAGCAGGCGATCAAATTGCTGCAATTGTCGAGCCTCGATCTCAAGGCCTATGTCGAGCAAGAGATGGAACAGAACCCGATGCTGGAAAAGGACGACGATGGCGGTGAAGCCGCGGCTCCGTCCGACACGCCGACACCGGAACAGTCGGTTAACCGCACCGACGACGGCGGTGAGGGCTGGGATGAGGTCGGCGGCGCGCCCGACGTGCCGGACACCATGGATCTGTCCAGCACCGAAAGCATGCCGGTGAATGGTGAAACCCCCCTCGACACCGATTACGAAAATGTCTGGACCGACGATGCGCCGGCGCCGGAGACCTCGGCCACCGGCGAAGCTTTTGCCAATTGGGGCGGCGGCGGCGGTTTCGATGAAGCCAATTTTTCCCTGGAACAGACCCTGTGCCAACAGCCCAGCCTGCAAGACCATCTGCTCGATCAGCTCAACATCGACATTTCCGACCCGGTTGACCGCATGATCGGCATTCATCTCATCGATATGGTCGACGAGGCGGGACGGTTGTCCGGCGATCTTGCCGATGTCACGGCGTTGCTCAATTGCGATCTTGAACGGGTCGAGGCGGCCTTGGCGAAGCTTCAGGGCTTCGATCCCCCCGGGGTGTTTGCCCGCAGCCTCGCCGAATGCCTGGCCCTACAGCTCCGCGAGCTCAACCGGCTCGATCCCATCATGCAAGCCCTGCTCGACAACCTCGATCTCTATTCCAAGCGGGATTTTGAAGGCTTGAAGAAGCTCTGTGATGTCGATGGCGATGAACTCGCGGAAATGATCGAGGAAATCAAGCATCTCAACCCCAAGCCGGGCATGGTGTTCGACCACAATGTGGTCGAGCATGTCATCCCCGACGTCATCATCAGGCCGGATTCCAAGGGCGGATGGCATGTCGAACTCAACCCCGAAGCCCTGCCCAAGGTGTTGGTGAATCAGCAGTATCACACCCGGGTCAGAGCCGAGGCGCGCACCAAGGAAGAAAAGGAATATATTTCGGAACACATCCATTCGGCCAATTGGCTGGTCAAATCCCTGGCCCAACGCGCCACCACAATTCTCAAGGTGGCGAGCGAGATCGTGCGCCGCCAGGATGCCTTCCTGGTCCACGGGGTCCAGCATTTGCGGCCCCTGATTCTGCGCGATATCGCCGAGGCGATCGATATGCATGAGAGCACCATCAGCCGCGTCACCAACAATAAATTCATGGTTACGCCCAGGGGCACCTACGAACTCAGATATTTTTTTACCACCGCGATTTCCAATTCCGAGGGCGGTCTGGCCCACTCGGCCGAGGCCGTGCGATTCCGCATCAAGGAGTTGATCGACAACGAAGAATCCGATGCCGTGTTGTCCGACGACAAGATCGTAGATATCCTCTGCAACGAAGGCATCGACATCGCCCGGCGCACCATCGCCAAGTACAGAGAAGCCATGCATATCGCGTCCTCGGTGCAGCGCCGCCGTGAAAAATCCATAAATTTCTGATAGTTATCAAAATAGTGCGGGTCATTTCAGACCCTTCACCGGCGCCATGGATGGTGAAAACGCCGCCTTGGCGGAAAGCTGGCACCGCTCTTGACTCTGCCAAAAGCCGGACTTATGTTGCTGCCCTTCCGAGGACCACCGCGACGATATTTTTCCGTTAGACACGGTCTCGGCCCGATAATCACGGCACATGCAACTCTCAATCTCCGGAAAGCAACTCGACATTGGCGATGCCCTGCGAAGCCATGTCGAAGACAATCTCGAGGCATCCATCAGCAAGTATTTTGCCGATGCGATTGATGCCAACGTGGTGTTTTCGCGGGTTGGGCATCTCCACCGCAGCGATATTTCCGTGCATGTCGGCCACGGCATTTCGGCGCAAAGCCACGGGGAAGCGGCCGAGCCCTATGCCGCTTTCGATACCGCCGCGGATCATATTGCCAAACAGCTCCGGCGCTTTAAACGGCGTTTACGCAATCGTCAACGCGGCCAGAGCCGTAGCGCCAAGTCAAAGTTGGAAGCGCGCCAACGCAGCGATGAAGACTCCATGGACTCGGATCAGGAATAATTGATTGAGCCTGATCGGTGCGGCGCCGGGGCGGCGTATCGAGTGGGAAAAATTTAGAGGTAAGCAATGGAAATCCAGGAATTGATCACTCCGCATAGCGTCATTCCGACGTTGCGGGTCAACAGCAAGAAACAAGCGCTAGAGGAACTGGCGCACCACGCCGCCCGCATCACCCACGAACATGAACGCACCATCTTCGAAACCTTGGTCGAGCGCGAAAGGCTGGGGACCACCGGCATTGGTTATGGCGTCGCCATACCCCATGGCAAGCTTCCCGGCCTCAAGCGAATCCACGGTTTGTTTGGCCGCCTCGAACGGCCGATTGATTTCGACGCCATAGACGATCAACCGGTGGATCTGATTTTCCTGTTGCTGGCTTCGGAATCCGCCGGCACCGATCATCTCAAGGCCTTGGCGCGGGTCTCGCGGCTTTTGCGGGACACCAACAGATGCGAGCAGCTTCGTCGCTGCGATAGCGCCAAAAGCCTTTATGGCTTGCTGATCGACCCCCCCGCCAAGCACGCCGCCTAAGCTCACCGCCGCACCCCGGATGGCCCGGTATGGGCCCCAGGATGGACCAGGGACGTGCAGGCGCACACGCACCCGCAGCGGGTCCAAGACGCCATAAAGGCGGTGCTTGAAACCGGTTACATATCTTTGGGGAGTTCGCCGAGGGAGTTGGGGACGGCCGGGATTGAAGGACCGCCGCCGCTTGGTCTAGTGAACGCTGACCGGCTCCAGATCGTGCTGACGAATCGTGGCGACCGCCACATCTCGATCGGCCATGATGGCGATGGTGGTGCCATCCGCGGCATGGATCGAGAAAGCGTCTTGGCCGTCGACAACTACAGGCTTGACATAGGCCACGTCCTGCAGCCCCAAGATAGCCATGTCCTGGTCGGACATGTATTGCAAAAATTCAAAAGCTTCCATAGCACTATCCTTCCACCCCTGAGGCTAGCATTTGATCGTTAACAAGGGCTTTACAAATACCCTTACAGGCGGTGGAATGGCGCCAGGCAGTGAAATTCACAATAAAATTTCACTTGAATATCAATAGCTTGTTGGAAGTCTCGGCGATGCCTGCCGATCAGGTGGTGGAGTCTCCGGGCGCTCGGGCGCACGCCGCGGACGGCCCCGGTTCCATGGCATGGCGGCCCACGATGACAAGGGCGCCGGCGCCGAGCCAGGCGGTGGCATGCCACCAGGATTGCCACACCCCGAAGCTGAGCAAGGCCACGGTCAGGTAACTGGCGAGGCTTGCGGTGGCCGCGGCGCCGATAATGGCATGGCCGCCATGGCGCCAGATGGTGCGAACAATGCCGGCGAAAATCAGCAGGAATGCGGCAATGCCGATGATGCCGAGCTCCAACCACAGCTGTAGGACGGCGTTGTGGGGATGGAGCGGCAGGGCATCAAACCGGGCGTCTCCCTTGAGAGCCTTGACGGTCACGCCCGCCCGCCCGAAGTAGCGCGACGCATCGAAACCATGTCCCCGCCAGGGCCGCTCGAGCGCCTTGCCGGCGACATGACGCCATATCCCCAAGCGATGTTCCCAAGACAGCGGTTGCCCGATCTCCACCTTGGCCAAGAGCTCCGGGCCGAGAACGGTGGTGGAAAGCACCGGCGCGGCCACGGCATAGGCGACGAAAGCGGCCGCCATCACCGCCAGGGTGGCGCGCCGGAAGCGATAGGCCAGGGCAAATGTCACGGCGCCGACGGCGATGGCGAGGAAGCCCGCCAGCATCGGCAACAGCAAGGCGACGGTGGCGGCGGCGGCGATGGCCATGATGCCCCACGCCGGTTTGCCCCATAGCCGCCACAGGACGGCCACGGCGGGCCACAGCACCAGCGCCAGCACCGCGGTTCCCCGCGACACCGGGTTGAAGCCCACCGGCGCGTCAAAATCCGCCAATGGGATGCCCCTGAGCATGCGGGTGATGGCGGCGGAGGTGGCCAATTCGAAGGCGAAAAAAAACATCGCGGCGAGGATGCCCACCATCACCGCGATTTGCGCCCGGCGCCGCGTTATCGCATCAAGATGGACCGCCGTCTTGACCAACACCAACCCGGCAAGGATGACAAGGGCGGTGCGCAGCGAAGAGGTGAAACTCGGCCCCGGCGCCCATAGGGTGCTGACCATCGACCATGCCACCAGGGCCATGAGGCCGGCGGCCAGCAACGGGTCGATGAAGGGCCAGCTGAGGGCCTGGGTGCGAGTCAAAACCGGCACCGCCAGGACGCCGAGTAGCAAAAGCACCACGGTGCCGTTGCTGGCAAACGGCGCTATCAAGCCGATGGCGCCGAAAGCCGCGGCCAACAGAATGGTTTGGCGCCTTGATGGGTTGGATGGGTTGGACATGGTCTTCTGTGGTGCTATGGGGTGCTATGCGCCGGCGAAGAAATTGGCCCTCCGCGGTTAGCGCAACCCCCCTTTTTGGGCGCCCATCTTAGTACCCTTTCAGCTTCAACCCGATCATCGTCGCCAGGATCAACAAGCCATCCCATACGGCATTGACCTTGGACCGGCCGGCGAACCGGGGGCGTTCCCGTGATGGAATCTCGGTGTATTTATAGCCCGCCTTGTGCACTTTAACCGGGATCTCGATGCAGATGGCGAACCCCCGGGCCGTCAGTCCCAGCGCCTCGAACACCTCTTTCTTGCCCAAGGCATAGAAAAACAGCGAGTCGGTAAGCTCAATCTTGAACATCACCCGGCCTAAGACCGTAAAGAACTTGTTGCCGAGCTTTCGAATGAAGGTGTCGTCGTCACTGCCGGCGCCGGGCAGGTACCGTGAACAGAAGGCCATGTCGTAACCCTGGTCAATCAACTCGATCAGCCGCGGCAGCGCCTCGGGATCGTAGGAGCCGTCCGCATCCATGAAGCACAGAAGATCGCCTTCCGCCGCCTTGATGCCACTGATCACCCCCATGCCATAACCACGCCCCTCCTGGGTCACCACCTTGCACCCCGACTTGCGGGCAAGTACCGGTGTGCCGTCGTCGGAATGGCCATCGACGACGATGATTTCGTGGGTGAGATCCCTGGGCAGGCCCTCCAGCATATGGGGCAGGGCCTCATTCTCGTTGCGCGCCGGAATGATCAGGGAAATTTTATGGGCTTGGTTCATCAAGATCAGACCCTAGGCCATGGCTTCATTTTGTTGCTTCGACATTGAGACTGATCAAGAGGCCGCTTTCCTTATCCATATGCGGAATATAGGCCTGGGAGAAATCATCGTAATCCTTGTGTTCGGTCTGGCGCCAGTCATATCGGCGCACACCTTCGAACCCGGCGGCAA
>CBDUSV010000160.1:0-6694 GCA_965369885.1 uncultured bacterium | reverse complement strand
CATCTTCAGGCCCTTGCGCTTGAACCACAAGGCATCCCAATGCTTGGCAAGCGCCACCTTTTCCGGCCTGAACCGATCTTCACGGTAAAAGATGCGCTTGGTGTCATCGATCTTGAAGCCCGGATTGGATTCAAGACCAGCCTTAACCAGGTCGGGGTAGAGCGGCGTGTAATGGGCGCTGTGGAACTGGGCTAGCTGCCCTTCCCGGCTCAGGAACCAATTGACGAAAAGCTTGGCCGCATTGACGTTGCCGCCCTTCAAGACACCCACCGGCGAAACCGTCGTCGGCGTCAGGGGCAATGGGCAGTGAATGCCGATCGGCGTTCCCTTCTTCCGCAGCACCGACGTCCGGTGCATGGTGCCGGCGATCAGGGCATCGAATTCCCCGGCGCCGAGCAACTGCATGGCCGCGTTGTTGCCTTCCTTGCGCAACTGCGGCTTCACCTCCAGGAACAATTTCGTCAGGTACTTCTTGGTCCAATCTTCCCCCTTGGTGACCCAAAGGTGAAGCGCCCAATAGTCGGGCCGGTTGACCAGGGCGAGGTTCTTGCCGGCCCACCGCTTGGAGGTGAGGATGTCTTCCCACCTCTTGGGAAGATCGGATTTCTTGACCTTATTGATGTTGTAGCTGAAACACCGGGTCAATAGCCGCTGGCCGATGAAATTGCCGCTGGGGCTTTTCATGAAATCGGGGACCAGCGGGTAGACCGGCAGATCGGTGAGATTGACCAGCGCATTCAGCTTCTCGAAATTAAAGGTATTGCCGCCGAAACCCATGATCATATCGACCAGCACCTTGCCGGATTTCATCGCGATCAAGGGCTTGATCACCCGGTCGTAGCGGTTGGCGCGGGCATATTTGACCTTGATCTTGGGATAGCGCTCCTTGAACGGCCGGGAAAAATCGCGGAATTGCTTGGGATCGTGGGTGGCGCCGATGCGCACCACGCCTTCCTTGTTGGCCGCATCCAGCATCGACTTCGGCACGTTCAGGGCTTTATCCAGGTCCACCAAAAGGCTGGCATCGACTTTGAGGTTCTTGAGCATTTCCTTGGTCGATGCCGGCAGTTGCGCGGCATTTGCCGGCGGCGCCATCATGCCAATTGCGAGACCGCCCGCCGCCAGGGCCGCCACGCTCAATCCGAACAGTTTGTTATTCATCTTCAGTCTCCTCTCCTGTACCGACCGTGCCATGGCTAAAGGGCATCGGTCTTGGTTGATTCTTGAACTCTTATTGCCGTCAAAAATTCATCTCTATCGTCACCCTCCGGGGCTGACCGCTTGGATCTTGGCGCCGCGGCCGAACCCCATCATCCGTAGGCCAAGGGTGATGATCATCAGGGAGATGATCAGAAGCACGCCGATCACGCCGACACCGCCGACTTCGCCCTCATCCCACATGCGCCAGATCAACACCGACAGCACCCGGTTCTCCGCCCCGTCATAGAGGATCAACGGCACGGAAGCATGGCGGACCGCATGCAGCATGCACCAGATCCACAACCCGACGATGGTCGGCAGCAACAACGGATAGAAGATGCGCCACATGGTGCGCCATTGGGGCGCCCCGGAGACATAGGCCGCTTCCTCCAGTTCCTTGTGGATCTGCAGGATGGCCGCGTTCATCGACCGGGTGCCATAGGCCAGGAACCCGATGGTGAAGGCGATGGTCATGGCGGTGATCCCGCCATGGATGGGGATGCCGGTTTGAATATCTATCTGCAGGAACAGCCACAGGAAGGCGAGCCCCATGACGATGCCGGGAATGGCGTGGGGCATGAAGGCCAACTGGTCGAGGAACTTGCGGCCCCAGAACTTGGAGCGCACGATGATCAGCGACACCAGGAAGGAGAGAACCACCGTCGCGGTCGAGGTCATCAGCACCATGGCCGTGGTGTTCCACATCACTCTTCCGATCAGGTCGGTTTCGAACACGTCGATGTAATTGGCGAAGCTCATGGACGCGAACGCCGACATGGAAGGCACCTGCAAGAACGGAGTGAGCGACACAAACAGCAGCACCAGGAAGGGCAGCAGGATCGATGCGGTGAGGAACAACACAACGACGGCGACCCCGGCCCACTTCCAGCGGCCGAGATCCAGTTCCCGTGGCCGGTATCCCTTGCCGGTGATGATGGTGAAACGCTCCGAGTGCATAATCACCCGGGAATAGAGGTAGGTCGCGGCGATGGCGATGAAGACGTAGAAGATCCCCAGCGCATTGGCCTGGCCGTAGACCGGTTCCTCGGACACCGTATGCAGGATCGCGTAGATCTTGGTGGAAAACACATAGATGCCTGAGGGCATGCCGAGGATGCCCGGCACCTCGAAGACCTCGAGCGCCGTCATGCCATTGTAGATCGTGACCGCCAGCAGGCCCGGCAGCATCAGCTTCAATGTCACTTGGCGCATGGTCGAGTGGGGAGGGGCGCCTGACATGTAGGCGGCCTCCTCCAGCGCCGGATCCATCGAGCGCAACAGCGGCACCAGCATCAAAAACGCCGTCGGCACCAGCCGCAAGCCCTCGATGAACATCATGCCCTCGAGGGTGTAGATGTTCATTGGTTCCATCGGGATGCCGAGAACCTCGATCAGGAACTGGTTGATGAAGCCGATCCGGGGCGAGCCAAGCAGCACCCAGGCCATGGCCTGCAACAGGCCCGGCATCGCCAGGGTCATGGGAACGCCGGCGTAAATCCAGATCTTGCCGGGGATGTTGGTGCGCTCCACCAGCCACGCCAAGCCGGCCGCCAGGGTGATTCCAAACGCCGTGGCGCCGGTGACGTAATAAAACGTATTGGTGAAGACCGCATAGGTGCTGGGGTCGGTCCAGACATCGATGTAGTTGTCCCACCCCAACTCGTCGAAGGAGAAATCCACCGGCAGGCTTGCCTGGGAGAAACTGCCGAGGATGAGCATGAAGACCGGCGTGATGACGAAGACGGCAACCAGCAGGAATATGGCCCAGTGCCACACGCTTGGGGTTGTAATCCGCTCCGAGATAAAGGAGCGCACGGAGCCCGTCGCCGTCGCCGTCGCGTTCGCCGCCGCCGACGCCACGCTCATAACCGTTGCCCCCCTGAATTTCCCCAATCGGTCATCACGGCTGCGGACAAAGATGCCAAAGGGTGCGCCGAGCGGTTGGGAAAACCGACGTGAACTGCCAAAACCCTGTCTCCCAGTCTTTAATTAGTTCTTGTTTTTAAACGCAATTTCTGGTTTTCACGTTGTTAGGAATTGATCTTATAGACATTCTCAAAATTGTCCATTTATATGGCTGGAAGCGCACGGCCCGGCCAAGACCCGGTCACCCGCCTGCCGCGAAGGGGTTCACGCCGCCAAGACCGGTTGGGGCCGGGCCTGGCGGTCGGCCGCCGATGGCGGTGTCTGGCCGGACGCCTCGAAGCACCATATGCCGACCTGGTCGGCCCAGATGCGGTTGACCTCTTGGCGTTCGCGCATCGCCGCCAGGCAGGCATCCTGCTTCTCCTGGGTGTCGGCGTATTTATCCAGGAATATCAGCGGTGCTTCACCGTGTCCGCCTTCGCCCCCATCGGCCACCTCGGCCGCGTCCCAATGGGCCAGCGCCTTGTCGTCGAGCCCCAATGGCTCCCAGATTTCGCGGGAGGTATTGGCCCTTTTGCCGACGCGCTTGATCATCGACTGGCCCCGGGCGACCTCGTTGCCGGCGATGGCGGCGAAGGCCTCAAGCCAGGGCTTGGTGCGGCTCACCCAATCGCAATAGGCGATGCGCATCTTGGTGACCGGCGCACCGGTGTAGCCGAGGGCGAAGTCACGATCAGCCCCGAGCGCGACGGTGAAATCGACCAGGCTTTCGTAGTGGCCTGTAGTGATGGTGGGGTCCTTCACCTCTTCGTAGAACATGTTCTCGATCAGGTATTGGCGGACCTCGAGATGGGGGCAATTGCCGGTGACATTGGCGAGCCATCTCGGGAAATTGGCCGCGAAGACACAATGCTCAAGGCCATAGACCAGGGCCCCCTCGCGGGTCAGATTGTTGCGCTGAAACTCTTCAAGAAAAGTCGGCGTATCCCACCTCATTTCCTGCAACAGATCGAGAATGGCTTCTCTGAATTCTTCAGACGTGCGTGCCATGGTATTTCCTCCAAATTCCGATTTTTCCGACATTTCACGGATAAGCTTCTAGTTCATGGAATTGTATCCCCAACCGGCCACCAAGGGAACTGGCACCGTGGCGTTTCGTGGCGCCACACCGCAAACCCATGCACCGCGCCTAGGCGGCGTCCGGGGCCGCCACCTCATAGCCGTTCTTGGCGCATTCGGAAACATAGCTCTGCCAAATCCAGGTCCTGATGTCCTTGTCCAGGTCCTTGTAATGGATCAGCTTGCCGCCTTCCGAGACGTGCTTGTGGCTGTTGTCATAGAGGTGGTTGATGGGCAGCTTGCGGCTGCGCAGCTTGATGGCCAACTGCACGCTGACCGGGTCGGTGCCGAAATGGCCGTGCCACCACATGTTCGGCGGCACGATCACGCCGACATCGTCCTCGGGCCAGTCGAAGCGCTCCATGGCGCCGCCTTCCTGCCACATCAGGGAATAGCCCTTGCCCGACAGGTTGAAGACGAAGGCCGACGGCCCGTGGCGGTGGGGGTTGTAAAAACGCAGGCCCGGATGCTCGGCGATGTGGCAGGAAATGACGCTGTTGGCGAGCTCGAAATAGGCGGTGTTGTTGCCCTGGCCCTTTTCGCGGAAATTCGAACGCGGCACCGCCAGGACATCGGGGACGAAGGTGGTCTCGTACAGATTGACGGCGGTGCGGGCGTGGTCCTTGTCGGGCTCGTAGAGGACCGCCTCCGACGGGTCCACATCGGCGTCGATGCGGTTCAAATCATAATCAAGGCCGAACACCAACTCCTTGTCGCGGAACAGGTTGTAGACGATGGGGATGGTGTTGACGCTGACAAAACGGACGGGCTCGGTGCCCGAGCCGTTGTGGAGCTGGTAAAGGGTGTTCATGGGCACCGCGAACAGGCTGCGTTCGCCCCACTCGAACGAAACCCGCCCCTTGGCGGTGTCCACCGTGGCGCTTCCCGTCCCCGCCAGGATGTAGATCACCTCGTCGGCGAGCTGACGGGCGGGATTTGAGGACTGGCCCGGCGCGATCTCGCCCAGATACATGCCGGCGAGGGACTCGGCGCCGATAAGATCGAAGAACGCGGCGGAAATATTGCGTTCCTGCCATGGCGCCACGGGAAAGGTCTTGAGCGGCCCAACCGCATAGCCGCGGTGCAGTTCATGGCCAAGGTCGTCCTCGACCCACTTCTCATAGGCCGTGCGGCCATCCCAGGGAATGCCCTGATGGGTTTCCCGCGTCGTCACCATGTCATGTCCTCCGACGGCAGCCCCACCGGCTCAGGCGCAAATCGTGATTGCTCCCCAAAGGGGCGCGATGGGAATCAGCCGCGCTAGCTCTTCTTCTTTTTCTTGCGCTTTTTCTTCTTGCGGCAGTATTTCGCCTTGGTGAATTTGAGACACTTGGTGGCTTTCCGTGACAGCGCCGCGTTGGTCATGTCGATAACGCTCTGGGGCGTCCCCATGATCTCGGCGACGAGCTTCTGCATGTCGACCCCGCGCATGGGGTTGAGTTCAACATGCACCCGCTTGGCGTCCTTCTGGAAAGCCTTGTCCAACATGGTGTCATCGAACGCCTTGCGCAGCGCGGCGATGCGATCTTTGGGCACGCCGCGGTTGGTCAGCATCGGCCGCCCGATCGAGGCCACCTTGCCCATCAGCTCCAGCACCTTTTTCTGCTCAGGGTTGGTGGCGAGATCGATGAAGCGCGGAATATTGGGCAGGTCTGCGTGCTTCTTCAGGCTGTTTTGCACCAGCACCACGATCTGTTTCTTTTTCAGCCAGTGGGACCGGGTGTTCTTGATGTCGGACCAGGTGGCGCTGCCCCGCGCACCGACCTCACCGCGTTCGAGCGCGAGATCGACCTGGGTGCCGCCCTTATAGCCGATGACGATCTTGAGCTTGGTGCCGAACAGGTAGTTGGCGAGCGCCGGATAGATGAAATTGGCGCCGGTCGAACTGGTGGCGCCGACGATCAGCTGCTTCTTGCGGGTATCCAGCAGATTCTTGAAGCCGGCATCAGTGCGGGCGATCATCACGCTCACCGGCTGGATCGGGGTGCCGATCCATTGGAATTTCCGCGCGTCATACTTGACCTTGCGCTGCCCCAACACCTGGGCGAAGGGCAGGGTCTGGGAAAACGAGCCAATCACCGTGCCGTCCTTGGGCCCGGCATTGTAGAGCCAGTTGGCGGCGACCCGGCTCGACGCGCCCGGGCGGTTCTGGACCACCATCCTGGGCTTGCCCGGGACGAAGTTCTTCATATGCCGGCCCATCATGCGGGCGATGGTGTCGTAGCTGCCGCCGGCGGAGGCGCCGACCAGCACCCTTATGGTCTTGCCTTTGTAGAAATCGGCCACCGCATCGGCGCGGGCGGTGATATCGCCAAAAGTGGCCGCCATGGCAAACACAAATGACGCAAGAATTATGCGCTGAAACATTTCCTCTCCCCTTGCTGCCCAGCTCTTGATTGTTTTAAACAGAGAAATCCTGGGCCACCGCCTGGGCTCGCAGCAGCCCGATTTCTTATCGTTAGAAATATATTCTAATCGTTAGAAATATAATAGTTCCCAGATGGGACTT
>CBDUSV010000159.1:0-6747 GCA_965369885.1 uncultured bacterium | reverse complement strand
TTGTCGAGTTCCGCCGTGAATTCGGGCAGGAACTCGAACAGATCGCCGACGAAGCCATAATCGGCAATCTGGAAGATCGGCGCGTCCTCGTCCTTGTTGATGGCGACGATCACCTTGGAATCCTTCATGCCGGCAAGATGCTGGATCGCGCCGGAAATGCCGATGGCGATATAGAGCTCGGGCGCGACGATCTTGCCGGTCTGGCCGACCTGATAGTCGTTGGGGACGAACCCGGCATCGACGGCGGCGCGCGAGGCGCCGATGGCGGCGTTGAGCCGGTCGGCCAGGCCCTCGAGCATCTGGAAGTTCTCTGCGTTCTGCAGGCCGCGTCCGCCGGAGACGATGATGCCGGCATTGGTCAGTTCCGGGCGCTCCGAGGCGCTGAGCTCGGCACCAATGAATTGCGCGAGGCCTGAATCCGTGGCGGTGCCGATGGCCTCGATGGGGGCCGCGTCGCCGCCATCGGCGGCCTTCTCGAACGAGGTGCCGCGCACCGTGATGACCCGGACCGGATCGGTGGATTGCACCGTGGCCATGGCGTTGCCGGCATAGATCGGGCGCACGAAGGTATCGGCGGCCGCCACCTCGGTGATTTCCGAGATCTGCTGAACATCCAGGAGGGCGGCGATGCGCGGCGCCACGTTCTTGCCGAAGGTGGTGGCCGGCGCCAGGATATGGCCGTAATCGCTACCCAGACCCTGGACCAACAGGGCCAGGTTCTCGGCCAGGGAATTTTTATAAATGGCGTCATCCGCCACTAAGACCTTGGCGACGCCATCGATGGCGGCGGCGGCCTCGGCGGCAGGGGCGCAAGTCTCTCCCGCCACCAGAACGGTGACGTCACCGCCGCCATGGCCGGCGATCGCCGTCGCCGCGGTCACCACTGAGCGGGTCGCCGGCGCGATGGCGGTGTTGTCATGTTCGGCGAGGACGAGCGTGGCCATCAGATCACCCCGGCTTCGTTGTGGAGCTTGTCGACCAGCTCGGCGGCGCTCTCGACCTTGACCCCGGCGGCGCGGGTCGAGGGTTCGGCGACCTTGAGAATCTTGAGCCGGGGCGCCACGTCAACGCCGAGCTCGTCGGCGCTGGTGGCATCGATGGGCTTCTGCTTGGCCTTCATGATATTGGGCAGGGACGCATAGCGCGGCACGTTGAGGCGAAGATCGGTGGTGATCACCGCCGGGGTCTTGAGGGTCAGGGTCTCGAGGCCGCCATCGACCTCGCGGGTGACCTCCACCGCGCCATCGCTCAAAGTGAGTTTGGAGACGAAGGTGCCCTGGGCCCAGCCCAGGAGCGCCGCCAGCATCTGGCCGGTCTGGTTGCAGTCATCGTCGATCGCCTGCTTGCCCATGATCACCAGATCGGGGGATTCGCGCCCCACAATCGCCGCCAATAGCTTGGCGACGGCCAAGGGTTCCAGTTCGCCGTCGTGGACCACATGGATGCCCCGGTGCGCCCCCATGGCCAGCGCGGTGCGGATGGTCTCCTGGCAGGACTGCGCCCCGCACGACACGGCGACGATGTCCGACGCGGTGCCGGCCTCGGCCAGGCGCACCGCTTCTTCGATGGCGATTTCGTCGAACGGGTTCATCGCCATCTTGACGTTGGTGGTCTCGACGCCGGTTTCGTCGGATTTGACGCGGACCCGGACATTGGCGTCGATGACCCGTTTGACGGGGACCAGGATCTTCATGGGTTTTCCGCTGAGCAATGGTGGATAAGAGATGTTTTGGGGCCGGGGGCGGGCGCTGTCAAGGCCGCCGCGGGGCCTCGGTCACGATTCCATAAGCCCTAGCGGCTTCCGGCGGGTTTCCACACCTCGTCGCCCCCGCCCCGATGGCTGAGGGTGCGCGCCAACTGGAACAGATGGTCCGACAATCGGTTGAGATAGACCAGGATCAAGGGGTTGATATCGCGGCCTTGCGCGAGCTCGGCGACCAGGCGTTCGGCGCGGCGCGTGATGGTGCGGGCCAGGTGGAGATGGGCAGCCCCCGGCGTCCCGCCCGGAAGGATGAATGACTCCAACGGCTCGAGGGATTGGGTGAAATCTTCGATTTCTTGTTCGAGGCGGCTGATCTGGGGCTCATTGATGCGGAGCTTGTCGTCGGTCTCGCCACCCGCTGGGGGCGGCACGCTGAGATCGGCGCCAAGGTCGAAGAGATCATTCTGGATACGCCGGAGCGCATCGTCGGCCGCCCCGGTGGTGGCAAGCCGCGCCACGCCGATGGCGGCGTTGGCCTCGTCGACGGCGCCGATGGCCTGGATCAGGAGATCGGATTTGGCGATGCGCTTGCCGTCGCCGAGCGACGTCATGCCCTGATCACCGCCCTTGGTGAATATTTTGTCGAGCCGCACCATGGCGCCTTATAACATAGAACACCGGCAACCCGGATCACTGGCAGGCCCTCAGTTGCGGCCCTCCAGCAGTCCCCGGGCGATGATGTGGGCCTGGATCTCGGCGGCGCCCTCGAAGATGTTGAGGATCCGCGCGTCGAGCAACAGCCGGCTCACCGGGGTCTCCACCGCATAGCCGTTGCCGCCGAAGATCTGCACCGCGTTGTCGGCGTTGGCCCAGGCGATCCGCGCCGCTAAAAGCTTGGCCATGCCCGCCTCGATGTCGCAGCGCCGCCCGGAATCCTTCTGGCGGGCGGCGAAAAGGCTGAGCTGGCGTGCGATCATGGTCTCTGTCGCCATCCAGGCGAGCTTGCCGCCGACCCGCTGGAACCCGGCGATGGGCCGGCCGAACTGGTGGCGGTCATGGGCGTAGGCGGTGGCTTCTTCCAGGGCGGCCTGGGCGACGCCGGTGGCCCGCGCCGCAGTGTGGATGCGCGCCGATTCGAAGGTCTGCATGAGCTGGCGGAAGCCCTGGCCCTCGACGCCGCCCAACAGGTTCTCCGCCTCGACCTCGAAGCCGTCGAAGGCGATCTCGTATTCCTTCATGCCGCGATAGCCCAGCACCTGGATCTCGCTACCGCTCATGCCCTTGGCCGGGAACGGGGAGGCGTCGGTGCCCCGGGGCTTTACCGCTAAAAACATGGATAGCCCGCGATAGCCTTCCGCGTCTGCGTCGGTGCGCGCCAACAGGGTCATCAAGTCCGAGCGCGCGCCGTGGGTAGTCCAGGTCTTGGCGCCGGTGATGACATATGTGTCCGTGCCCTTTTTGCGCACGGCGCGGGTCTTGATGGCGCCCAGATCGGAACCGGCGTCCGGTTCGGTGAAGACGGCGGTGGGGATGATGGCGCCCGACGCGATGCCGGGAAGGAATCGCGCCTTCTGGTCCTCGGTGCCGCCCTGGGCGATGAGCTCGGCGGCGATCTCCGACCGGGTGCCGAGGGATCCGGCGCCGAGATAACCCCTCGACAGCTCCTCGGTAACCACGGCCAGGGCCTCGCGGCTCATGCCGTGGCCGCCATGGGCCTCGGCCACGGTGAGGCCGAAGACGCCCAATGCCGCCATGTCGTCGATCACCGCCATGGGGATCAGCGCGTCGCGCAGATGCCAGTCCTGGGCGTGGGGCTTAAGCCGTTCATCGGCGAAACGGCGGAACTGAGCCTGGACGAGCTCCAATGTGTCGTCGCCATACCCCACAGCGCCGAAGGCGCCGTCACCGATGAGCCGGGCGATGCGGTCGCGCACCTGGGCCGAATTGCCCAACCGCGCCAGGACGGCGGCGGCGCCGCTCTCGATCCCCGCCAGAGCCCCGGCCTCGAGGCCCCCGGTATCGATACCTAAGTCGCCGGGGCGGACGATTTCACCCTGGGCGAGGGCAATGCCGCCCACCATCTGGGCGAGATATTCGCCGAACGCGGCTTGCAGCATCAGGGCCTCGAGCTCGCCCAGTTTGCCTTGGGCCTCAAGTCGCCGGGCCCAGGCCAGCATCTGGCCCAGGGCCGCGACATAGGTGGCGAGCCAGGCATAGCCATGAAGCGCGAACTGGTTGTGGTCGAAGCCCGCGTCCTTGCCGTCGAGACCCTTGCCGTCGAGACCCTGGCTCACCGCCGCCTTGGCGGCGTCGAGATAGGCCTCCGCCGCGCCCAGGGCCTCGGCGCAGGCGCCGGTGACGTGGGGCAACAGCTCATCGCTGCCGTCGGCGCATTGGGACTGGTTCTTGGCGGGCGGGGCGGATAGGGTCATGGCGTCTCAATCTGGCGCGGCCCATAGGCGCCGTCAAGGCGCCGTTGAGTGAGGATCCGCCGTCAAGCCGCCCTAGCAAGAGCCCCCGGGCACGATCGGGAATGCCAGAAGGAGTACCAGTGCAAGATCCCCCGCAATTGTCCGGCCCCAGCTTCGGGCCCCATGACGGCGGCGCTGCCCGCCAGCTGGTGATCCTGCTCCATGGCGTCGGCGCCGACGGCAATGATCTCATCGGCCTTGCCCCCCATTGGGCGCCGCAATTGCCCGGCGCTAAGTTCATCTCGCCCGACGGCCCCGAGCCCTGTGACATGGCGCCGTTCGGCCGCCAATGGTTCTCGCTGATGGACCGCACGCCCGACGTGGTCGCCGCCGGCATCGCCGGCGCCGGGCCGGTGCTCAACGCTTTCATCGACGGCGCCCTGGCGCGCCTCGGGCTTGATGACGCCGCCCTCGCCCTGGTGGGGTTCTCCCAGGGCACCATGATGGCGCTTCACGTGGCGCTTGGCCGGGCCCGGCCGGTGGCCGCCGTGGTGGGCTATTCCGGAGCATTGGCGGGGCCCGAGGCGGAGGCGGGGGCGGCGGCGTTCCGCTCTCGCCCGCCGGTGATGCTGATCCATGGCGATAGCGATGACGTGGTGCCGGTCGAAAGCCACCTGGACGCGGTGGAAAAGCTGCGGGCGGGGGATATTGCGGTCTCAGCCCATGTGCGTCCCGGCCTTGGCCACGGCATCGACGATGAGGGCCTGGGTCTCGGCGGCGCCTTCCTGGCCGCGGCGTTTTCCGCCCAACCCTAGACGCAAATGTCAACATATTGAATCGTTTGGTCTTATTGACGCTATGCCGCTATGATGCGCGCCGAGCCGACGCCGGGCGCGGCGCCGGAGAAGAATTTCAGGGGGATAGGTAAAGAGTTTGCTCGCCAGTCTCGAGAGTTCCCCGGCCCTGGTGCTCAACGCCGACTTCCGGCCCTTGAGCTACTTCCCGCTGTCGCTGTGGCCATGGCAGGAATCGATCAAGGCGGTGTTCCTCGACCGGGTCAACATCGTCTCGGAATATGACTTCGCGGTGCATTCTCCGTCCCTGACCATGAAACTGCCGTCCGTGGTGTCGCTGAAATCCTACATCCCGTCGACGCGCCGGCCCGCCTTCACCCGGTTCAACGTGTTCCTGCGCGACCGCTTCACCTGCCAGTATTGCGGTGTCCTCGCCGCCGCCGAGGGCCTGACCTTCGATCATGTGGTGCCCAAGTCCCAGGGCGGCACAACGGTGTGGACCAACGTGGTCGCCGCGTGCGAGCCGTGCAATCTGAAGAAGGGCGGCATGCTACCCGGGCAATGCCATATGTTCCCCCGGACCCAGCCCCATCAGCCGACGCCCCATCAGCTCCAGAACAACGGCCGCGCCTACCCGCCCAACCACCTGCATCAAAGCTGGCGCGATTTTCTCTATTGGGATTCCGAGCTCGAACCCAACTAGGCCGCCCGCGGGCAAAATTCCGAAATCTATATCCGGGTCGAGAGCCAGATGGCGAGCCGCGAGCCCGCCTTGATGGCACCGGCCAGCGCGTCATATGGGCCTGGGGGGGTGGCATCGCCAGAGGCATCCCCACCGGCATCCCCACCGGCATCAAAATCGCGGGCGGCGGTGGCGTGGGCGATCTCGTCGTCGCGGAATTCCTTGACGGTGGCCGCGAGTTCCGGCTCATCGCACCCGAGTTCCGCCAATTGATCCGAATAGTGTTCCTCGATGACCTGCTCGACGGCGATGGTGCAGACCATGGCCGCCTTGGTCCCCAACAGCGCGGTGCCGGCGCCAAGGGCGAAGCCGGCGGCATGCCACAATGGCGTGAGCGCCGTCGGCCGCACCCGGCGGGCGTTGATCATGTCATCGAAGGCATCGAGATGGTGCCGTTCCTTGTCCGCCATATCGGTGATGGCGGCATGGGCGCGGGCCGCGATCGGGTTGTTCGCCATGTCCTTGCCAAGGACGCAGAGCTGCCCCTCATAGATGCGCACCGCGCCATATTCGCCGGCATGATCGACCCGGATCATGCGGGCGATGCGCTCATCGGCCGTGGCGGCGCCGGAGGGAGATGGTTTGTCGCTGGTCATGGTCTCATTCCCCCGCAATTGGCTTCATGAGGCGGAAGGCGGCGGCGGCGGCGAAGGCGCCGAGGCCGGCAGTGGCGGCGACATTATAGCCCGCCATGGAGATGCCGAACAGGGACCAGGCGACCTCATCGCAGCGCACGATGGGGGCGCCCAGGATCTGGGCGCGCATGGCCTCGATTGTGGTGGCCCCGGTGGCGCCGACGCACCCGGCTGAACCCGCCCACCAATGCTGCTCGACACCGACATGATAGGCGGCGATGCCGGCATCGACGAACATCGCCAGCGCCGACAACCCGGCGAGGGTTACGAATATCAGGGGCGCTCGGCGGGTCTGGCCCGCCAGCACGAAACCGACAGCGCCAAGGCCGATGACGATGGCATAGGGGTAACGCTGGGCGAGGCACAGCACACAGGGCGCGAGGCCGCCCCAATATTGCGACGCAAAAGCCGTCCCCAGGGCCACCATACTGGCGCTGATCAGGACGGCGAACACGGCACGCGG
>CBDUSV010000158.1:0-6770 GCA_965369885.1 uncultured bacterium | reverse complement strand
CGAGTTGTTATTTGAGCGCGACGATACGGTGGCGGCCTGGCAAAAGAAACACCCCTGGGGCAACGTCTTTGAGGACCGGGACCTCGATATCACCTCGGAGATGCCCGCTTCCCTCGAGGACCAGATCACCGGGGTCGATGCCGCCCTGCAGTCCGTTAAGCAAAGCGCCGCGAGCCTTTAGGCCCGCATTAGGGAGCCAGCTGTGACAATCGCCCGGGGTATTGCCCTAGGGCGTGCTGGTGGGCGCAACGCGGTGGTGGGTAGCTTGTTCGTAGGCGTAGGCGAGGCGGATCATGTTGGCGTCGTCATAGGGCCGGCCCAGGAAGGTGATTCCGGCGGGCAGCTTGTCCCGGGTGAACCCGGCCGGCACCACGATCGACGGCACGAAGACCAGGAAGGTGTTGATGTGCGGCACGCCCTTGCCGCTGACAAACGGCGGATTGACGCCGTCCTTGATCAGGGTCGGGGTGTGCTCGACCGCCTTGTGCACGATGGCATCAAGGCGGTGATCCGCCATGACGCACAGCATCTTGGTCATCAACTCCTCGCGCGCCTTGAGAAATTGGGTGTGCGCCTCCGGCGGTTTTGATCTCTCAAAGCGGTCGCGGGTGTATTTCATCACCTGGCCGTACAGGGGAGATGCCACCATGTCACTGATCGCGCCATAGGGCGCATTGGCACATCCCGCGAGATAAGTCTTGAACGCCTGTTCCGTGGCCCGGGCGTCGTCGGCGCGTTTGGCCAGCAGCTCGGCCAGGCCGGGAATGACGATGGGATCGATGATGTCGGCGCCGGCCGCGCCTAAATCGGCCACCGCCTTGTCGAACAGCTCGGTGACCTGGTTGAAATCTTCCGATTCGGGATCGGATTGGCGGGCCATGGACTCCCGCAGGATGCCGATGCGCGCGCCTTTCAGCCCATCGGCGTCAAGTTTGTCGGCGTAGCTGTCGGGCCCGTGGCCGACGCCGTGGGCGGTGAGGGGGTCGTCCGGGTCGTAGCCCACCATGCAGTCGAGAAGTTTCGCCACATCGGTGACGCTGCGCGCCATCGGCCCAAGCGAGCCGGCAATGGAGGGCCAGCCGGCAAACACGCCCCCCCGGCTCACCAGTCCCGCGGTCGGGCGCATGCCCGCGATGCCGTTCCATGTGGAGGGCCGGCGGATTGAGGCAAAGCCTTCCTGGCCGATGGCGAGAGTGCAAAAATTCGCCGAAACGCTGGCCCCCGAGCCGCCGGAGGACCCGCCCGCGGTGCGCTCCAGGTCATAGACGTTGCGCGTCGATCCGAACAGCGAGCCGTGGGTGTCCCCGCCGCCCAACTCGCCCAGCGTCGACTTGCCGATGAAAATCGCCCCGGCTTTTTTCAGTTTGGCGACGCAGAAGGCATCTCGGCCCGGCATGAAATCGGCGAACAGCACCGAGCCCATGGTGGTGGGCATTTCCTTGACGTCGGCCTGGTCCTTGATGATGACCGGGATGCCGTGCAGGGGGCCGATGGGCCCGCTGTCCTGGAACGCCTGATCCAGCCGGTCGGCCTCATCCAGCGCCCGGGGATTGAGCGAGATCAGGGCGTTGATCGCCGGGCCTTTCTGGTCGTAGGCCTCGATGCGGTCAAGATAGATCTGGACCAATTGCCGGGCGTTGAGCTCGCCCGCGCCATAGGCCGCGTGAATCCCGTCGATCGTGGTCTCGAGGACATCGAAGGTTGGGGATGAGGCCAAGTTTTAGCTCCTATTGCCGGTACTGGATTTGCCTAGGCTGACAATTTACAGTAGGCCGTTAAGTGATGTTTGCCTAATCACACGGGCCAGCCAGAAAACTTGACCCCATTCCGGGGTTCGGCGGCTATCCTCAGGATCTTGACGAACTTGACCCGCCACGGATTCGGGGCAACGCCATGACTGGGACACGGACGGGGAAGGCATGGGAGACTTCAAGGGAGCCTGTGAATGAGTGGCTACCGCCTCGCGGTTGATATTGGCGGCACCTTCACCGATGTGGTGCTGGAGAAACCCGATGGCTTCGTATCGGGAAAGGTCCTGACCACGCAGGACGCCCCGGAGGAGGGCGTGATCCAGGGCATCCAACAGGTGCTCGCGACCGCCGCGGTCGCGCCGGGGGACATCGATCTCGCGATCCACGGCACGACGCTGGCGACCAACGCGATCATCGAACGCCGCGGCGCCAGAACCGCCCTGGTCACGACGCAAGGGTTCCGCGATACCCTGGAATTCGCCTTCGGTCACCGCTCCGACCAGTACGATCTTGAGCTGGAACGGCCCGAGCCCCTGGTCAGGCGCCCGTGGAGACTGGAAGTACCCGAGCGCGTAGCCGCCGATGGCAGCGTTCTGTTGGCCTTGGACGAAGCGGCGGTTCGCGCCACCGCGGACACGCTCAAGCGTGAGAACATCTCTTCGGTTGGGGTGTGTTTCATGCATTCCTACCGCAACGGTGACCATGAAAGCCGGGTGCGGGATATCCTGATTGACGAGATGCCGGATCTCTATGTCAGTCTCTCGCACCAGGTATGCCCCGAGATCCGGGAATATGAACGCACCTCCACCACCGTCGCCAACGCCTATATCCAGCCGCTTATGGCAACTTACCTGGGACGGCTGGTCAAGGATCTCAAGGCTATCGGCCTTAACTCTCCGTTGTTGATGATCATGTCGTCCGGCTCGCTGACCTCGATTGACACCGCCATGGAACTCCCGGTTCGCCTGGTCGAATCGGGCCCCGCCGGGGGCGCCATTCTCGGCCGCCACATCGCCATGGAGATCGGCGCGGCACAATCCATCGCTCTCGATATGGGCGGCACCACCGCCAAGATCGTGCTGCTGAATGACTATGAACCACGCCACAGCCGGATGATGGAAGTCGCGCGCGCCTACCGGTTCCTGCCGGGCAGCGGATTTCCGCTGCGGGTTCCGGTCATCGACATGATCGAGATCGGCGCCGGCGGAGGGTCGATCGCCCAAATCGATGAAATCGGCCGCATCGCCGTCGGACCGGAAAGCGCCGGGGCCTCGCCCGGCCCGGCGTGTTACGGCATCGGCGGCGACCGGCCCACCGTGACCGATGCGGATTTTGTGCTGGGCAAGCTGGATGGAAAGTCCTTCGCCGGCGGCACCATGGAACTCCACGCCGATCTCGCCAGCGCCGCCATCGACCAACATGTGGCGTCCCCCGCATCGATGGATACCGCGGCCGCGGCGGCGGGAACCATCGAGATCGTCGACGAGAAAATGGCCAACGCGACCCGGGTCCATGCGGCGGATGCCGGCGAGGAGGTCGAATCCCGCGTGCTGATCGCCACCGGCGGCGCCGGCCCGCTGCACGCGGCGCGCATTGCCGAGAAACTCGAGATCGGCACCGTCGTCATCCCGGAAGGCGCCGGCGTCGGCTCGGCCCATGGGTTCCTGAGGGCGCCGGTCGCCTATGAGGCGGTTCATTCGCAACTGGTCGGGCTTGACGGCTTCGATGCCAAGACCGTCAACGGAATTTTCCAGGACCTGCGCTCCGAGGCCGAGGGCGTGATAAATCTCGCCGCCAACAAGGCGGCCCTCACCGAGCGGCGCTACGCCGATATCCGCTATCGCGGCCAGGGCCACGAACTCAGCATCGAACTGCCGGCACGGCAATATGGCCCGGACGACGCCAAGCTCATCGGCGAGCTGTTCGGTACCCAGTACCGCAAGAATTACGGCCGCAATATTCCCGGCCTCAAGGCCGAGGTGCTGACCTGGACCTTGGTGCTGGCCGTCGCCACCGAGGCCCAGGCCCCGGCCGAGACCGAAGACGTGGACACTGCCGATGCCGGCGCCGCCCCGATTGAGCGAACAAGCCGGGTGTTCGATACCGAGATCGGCGATTTCGTCGAGGCTTCGGTGATCCGCCGCGAACAGGTCCAGCCGGGGTCGACATTCGCCGGGCCGGCGCTTTTGGTCGAGGATCAAACCACGATCTGGGTGCCGTCGAGTTTCGACGGCTCCGTCAGTTCCCATGGACATGTCATACTGAGGAAACGGGATTAACGAGATGACGGAAGGCTTCCAGAAAATCCGCAATCAGGTCATGTGGGATCGTCTGATCTCGGTGGTCGAGGAACAGGCGCGCACCATGATGCGGGTCGCCTTCTCAACCGTGGTCCGCGAAGCCGGGGATCTTTCGGCGGGCATTTTCAACCCGGCGGGGGAACTGCTTGCCCAGGCGGTGACCGGAACCCCCGGTCACGTCAATTCCATGGCGCGCTCGGTCAAGCATTTCATGGCGGTCTTCCCCCCCGACACCATGCGGCCCGGCGACGCCTACATCACCAACGATCCCTGGAAGGGCACCGGCCATCTGTTCGATCTGACCCTGGTGACGCCGACGTACCTTGACGGCAAGCTGGTGGCGCTGTTCGCCTGCACCGCCCATGTGGCGGATATCGGCGGCAACGGGCCGGATCCGAACTCCCGCGATGTCTTCTCCGAGGGGCTGTTCGTTCCGATCATGCCGCTGATAAACTCCGGCGAGATCAACAGCTGGCTGATGAACCTGCTGCGCGCCAACAGCCGCGAGCCCGAGCGTCTGGAAGGCGACATCTATGCCCTGGTGGCAAGCAATGAGACCGGCGGCACACGCCTGATCAAGATGCTGGAAGAATATGGCCTGGAGGATCTGGACATGCTGAGTGCGCATATCCTCACCGCGTCCGACCGGGCCATGCGGGATGCCATCGCCAAGCTGCCCAAGGGCACGTGGAATCACACCATGCGGATTGACGGATATGACACCCCGGTTGATCTCGAAGCCACCCTGACCATCGATGAAGACACCATCCACATCGATTTCGCCGGCACGTCCGGGGTGTCGAAAAGCGGCATCAATTGCCCGCTATGTTATGCCGATGCCTATACCAGCTTCGGGGTCAAGAGCCTGATTGTGCCCCGTCTCGCCAACAATGCCGCCGTTCTTGCCCGCATCAAGGTCACCGCGCCGGACAATTGCATCGTCAATGCCCTGCCCCCGGCGCCGGTGACCGCCAGGGCCTTGATCGGCCAGATGCTGCCTGATCTGGTGTTCGGCTGTTTCGATCAGGCCATGCCCGGAATGGTGCCGGCCGAGGGCACCGGCGCGAGCTGGACCCTGCGCCTGGCCGCCGATCCCGGCATCGCCGGCACCGGCGGCGATGGGACGACCGCTTTCATGGAGCGGACCTATCAAAGCGGCGGCATGGGTGCCCATCCCAACCATGACGGCCTGTCGGCAACGCCGTTTCCGTCCGGCGTGCGGTCGATCGCCATCGAGGTCACCGAGGCGATGACGCCGCTTGTGGTGTGGAAGCGGGAACTGCGCCAGGATTCGGGCGGCGCCGGCCGGCTGCGCGGCGGACTGGGTCAGGTGATGGAGATCGGCAGCCGCGAGGACGCCCCGTTCGCCCTGTTCGCCCGTTTCCAGCGCGTCGCATATCCAGCCCGCGGGCGCGCCGGCGGGCACAACGGCGAGGCGGGAACGGTCAGCCTTGCTTCAGGGGCGCCGATCGAGCCCCGGGGGACCCAGATCATCCCCGCCGGAGACCGCCTGGTGGTCAACATGCCGGGCGGCGGCGGGGTCGGGGATCCTTCGATGCGCGATCCGGCACTGGTCGCCCACGACGTCGCCGACGGCTATGTCAGCGCCACGGCCGCCCGCGACATCTATAAATCATCAGGCTGACCGTAAATGCCGCGCGCCTACGCCCCAAGAGCGGCCTTGAAGGCTTCGCGCCGGGCGGGGTCGTACATGTCTTTGTAATCCCTGGCCGTTAGCTCGCCTTGTTCGACAATAAGATCGGCAAAGATCGGGCCGTCGTCTTTCAGCATGCCGGCAATACGCGCCTCGAAATCCGCGATATCGGAAATCGTGTAGCTGGATGTTATCCCCGCCGCCCGCGCGATGCCGGCGAAATCCACCGCCTGGTTGGGGATGGGATGGCCGCCATTGGCTTCGTAACTGCCGTTATGGCCGACAAAATGCACGAAATTGCGCGGCGCCACCGCGGCGATGGTCACCAGGGTGCCCAGGTTCATCAACAGGCTGCCATCGCCGTCCAGCACGATGACGCGCTTGTCGGGCCGCGCCAGCGCCAGCCCCAGGCCGTGGGACGATGCCAGCCCCATGGCGCCGAAGGCAAAATAGTTGAGCGGCCGGTCGTTGATCTCCAGCCAGTCCGTGCCGGTCGAATAGGTGGCGACGACGATCTCGTCGGTCACATGGCGGGCGAGGATTTGAAGGCAGTCTTTCCGGTTCATCATGACGCCACCGGCCTCCGTCCGATCAGGAAAGCGACGGGATGGGAATTTTCATAAGCATCCACGATGGCCGGCGCAATGACCGGGGTGTCCGCATCGCTTTCGATCAGGTGATGGGGAATGCCCATCAGATCCAAAATCGGCTCCGCCACCCTGACGCCGACGCGCTTGAAGTCGGTCGGCGCCACGCCGGGTGGCTTGCCCAGTAGGCCGACCATCAGGCAGATGGGTCTGCTGTGTTCCACCGCCACCGCCCGGATCGCATTCATGGCATAGAGCATGCCGGTGTACTGGATCAGGATCAGCGCCCGGTGGCCGCCATGAGACAGCCCGGCCGAAATGCCCAGGCATTCGTCTTCCTTGCAGACACGGATCAGGCGCAGTTCGTCATCACTGGCGATCGGGAACAGCAGCCCGTGGCTGGTATGTAAATCAGGCACCGCGAGGATGGTCGCCACGCCGGCCTGCTTGACCGCATCGATGATGGTGGCGCCCCGCA
>CBDUSV010000157.1:0-6809 GCA_965369885.1 uncultured bacterium | reverse complement strand
ACCTGGGTGTCGTCCCAATCATGGGCGTGGCCGGCGGTGCCCAGCACCCGCGCCGCCATGGCCGCGGGAACCCTTGTCGACCCTGCCGTCAGCAACTTGGCATCCGTGACGCCGCCGGTTGCCAGGGCGTCTTCTTCCAGGATCCGCACCGAGGACTCGGCCGAGCCCGCGACGTAAAGGCCCAACCCGTCGAGGACACAGCGCCGTGCGATCCGCAGGGCGTCCGCCGGCATGTCTTCAAGCGCGGCACTCTCGATAAATTCGCAGGCGGCTGCGGTGATGCTTTCGGTATGGGTTGCCACGTTAAAATCCCTTCAGTCCGCGTTGGCTGCAAAAGAGCAAAGCCCCGCCGCCAAGGCAATAAAATAAATTCACCTTGTCCCTGCCGCCGCGATTGGGCATTTTTGACCCCCCATGCCCAGTCCCCGATTTCATGTCCCGCCCCATCTGCTGCTCAGCCTTGCCGTCCTGTTCTGGGCCGGGAATCTGGTGCTGGGCCGCGGCGTCGCGCCCGACATCCCGCCCATCGCCCTCAATTTCTGGCGCGGGACCGGCGGGGCTTTGATTCTGCTGCCCTTCACCGCCCACGCCCTGTGGCGCCACCGCGCCATCATCATGAGCCATTGGCGCACCCTGACCGCGCTCGCCATCACCGGCATCACCGCCTTTCACAGCTTCGTCTATGTGGCGCTGAAATCCACCACCGCGATCAATTCGTCCCTGTTCATGGCGGCGACGCCGGTGCTGATTCCCATATTCATCTATGGCCTCGACCGCACCCATCTGAGCCGGCGCCAGTGGGCCGGCATAACGCTGTCGATGATCGGCGTGGTGACCATCATCACCCAGGCCGACTGGGCGGTGATTGCGGCCCTCAACTTCAATACAGGCGATCTCTGGATGATGGTGGCGGTGCCCCTATGGGCGCTGTATTCGGTGATCCTCAAGCGCCACCCGCTGCCCCTGCCGCCCCAGGTCTCGGTTCTCGCCATCATCACCTTCGCGGTGATCCTGCTGATCCCGGTCTATGGCTGGGAGCTCGCCTTCGTCGGCGGCTTTGCCATCAACGCCGCCAATCTGGCGAGCCTGGGCTATCTGGCGCTGTTCGCCGCCGCCCTTGGCTATACGTTCTGGAACCGTGGCGTCGCGGCGCTTGGCGCCGCCAAGGCCGGGCTGTTCATGCATCTGATCCCGGTGTTCACCGTGACCCTGGCCGTCATCCTGCTCGGCGAGGCGTTTCGATTGTTCCATGTCTTCGGCATCGCCCTGATCATCACCGGGCTGATCCTGACTACCCGGACGCCCAGCGCCGCAGGGGAGGCGACTTAAAGCCGGGTTTGCGGCGGGTCGATCTCGATGGCGCTGGTGATGGCGTCCATCCGCCTTACCGCCCACAGCCACAGCACCAGACATAACGCGGCGCCGCCCGCCACCGGCAGGCGTAGCCCGAACTGGTCCGACAGGATGCCCATGAACAAGGCGCCGCACGCCGGCCCGCCCCGGGCGACGATGCCGTAAATCCCCATCACCCGGCCGCGCATTTCGCTCGCCACCCCGATCTGCACCAGGGTCTGGCTCGCCACCCCTTGGGCCACCATGGCGAAGCCGGCGAGGATCAGGAACGGCCAGGCCAGCCAGAAATCGTCCGTCGCGGTGAAACCCAACAGCGCCAAGGCCATGAGCAAAAGGCCGAGGACGACAATGTTGGCGAGGCCGGCGGTCTGTCCACGGGCCGCGAGCCAGAAGCCGGCGATCATGGCGCCGATGCCGTTGGCCGAGATCAGCCAGGCCAGGCCATCGACGCCGCGCCCGAACACCTTATCGGCGAAGGCCGGCAGCAATTCGGTGAACGGGCGCACGAACAGGGCGGTCAACACCATGATGGCCAGGATCATGCCGATGGCCGGGTGCGCCAGGGCATAGCGGATGCCTACCATGGCATCGCCCATCAGCCCGCGCCCGGATTTCTCGCGCTCTTCAGGGGCCGGCAGGCGCAGCATCATCAGGGTGACGAGAAAGACCAGGAATGAGAACATGTTGACGGTGAAGGCGAGGCTGACATTGCCGCCCGCGATGGAGATGAGCACACCCCCCATGGCCGGGCCGATGAAGCGCGCGCTGTTGAAGATCGTGGCGTTGAGGGCGATGGCCGAGGACAGCTCGGCCCGGGGCACCAGTTCGTAAACCAGCGACATCCGCGCCGGCCGGTTGAAAGACACATTGATGCCGCGCACCAGGGTCAAGGCCAGCAACAACCAAATCGTGATGACATCGGCGAAGGTGAGAACCGCCAGGGCCCCGGCTTGCACCATGTTGATGCTCTGGGTGCACTTAAGGACGCGGAGATAGTGGCTGCGGTCGACGAACGCCCCGGCGATCGGGCCGATGAGTACGGTGGGCGCGAGATCGGCGAAGGCCATGAGGCCGAGCCAGGTCGCCGAATGGGTCAACTCCCAGGCCAGCCAGCCGACGGCGATGCGGTGGATCCAGTTGCCCAGGCTCGAGCTCAGATTTCCGACCACGAAGATGCGGTAATTGCGGATGGCAAAGACGCGTTTGATGTTTGCGAGACCGCTGAAATTCATCGCTCACTCTTGTTACCCGGAAGGGCAAGGGGGGCCGATAGCCGCGGCCCATCGCTCTGGCGTTCAGGCCGTCAGGGCGAGGGACGGAACCCGGCATCATAAAGCGCGCTGAGATCGGTGCCCAGCCATTCGGTGGGAATCACCCGGTTGGTGCCCTCGGCCATCACCTTGTCATAGATCACCCCGCCGGCGGCGGCGAACTGGATGGCGAGGCCGGAATTGTTCTTGAAGTAGACCACGCCGTCATTGGAGGTCTTAACCTCGACCTTGCCCGCCACCACATCGCCGAGCTCGACCACCTGGTCGCGGGTGATCAGGCCGGCCTCCAACGGCTCCAGGATCTCGGTCTGGTCGTTGTCGATGACGCTTTCCCAGTCATTGACGATCACCGAGGTGGCGCGCCCATAGGTGGTCTCGTCGACCTCCGAGCGTTTTGCGTTGGTGGCGTCGGAATTGGCGATGGAGATCACCATCTGGCCGTCCGTCAGCCACTCACCATCGAACACCGGCTCCATCGCCGAGGTGGCGCAGCAGATGACGTCGGCGCCTTCGACCACGTCTTGGGGATGGGCGGCGGCGATGACGGCGACGCCTTCGCGCGTCATGCGCTTGGCGAAGTCCGTGCAATGGTCAACATTGGGGCTGAAGACATTGACCCGGGTGATGGGGCGCACGGCGCAGATCGCTTCCAGCGCCGATGTCGCCTGCTTGCCCGAGCCGAACAGCCCCAGCGTCGAGATGTCCGCGTCGGTGACCACGTCCACCGCCAGGCCCGAGGTCGCGCCCACCCGCATGCCGGACAGATGATATTCGTGCATCAGGGCCAGGGGCTCGGCGGTCTCGATGGAGAACAGGATGACGAAGCCCCAATTGAAGGGCCGGGGGTTTTCGAAATGGCGGCGGTTGTTTTCCGGCGTCGGCGGGATGAGGATCTGGGAGCCGGCGCGCACGCAGGCCATGCCCACCGACGGCACCGCGCCGACATGGACATTGCAGAAATAGCGCCGCTTGGGGTCGGGATGGGTGGCGGCATAGCGCGAGCGCGGCAGATTGACCGCCGAGCCCTCGGAAAAATCCTTAAACGCGATGCGCATGGCATCGATGCATTCGCCGATCGGCAGCACCCTTTTCACGTCGTCGTCGGTAATGATGATGGTCATGGCCTATCCCCCCTTATGATTATGTTCTTATCCCACCAATTTTCCCCGATTTCGCCCCCAATCACAATGGCGGCGGGTGGGGCGCCGCATATTGACCCCGGCTGGGCTTATCTGCATCAATGGGGGACAAGGGAGAAATTCATGGCCAAGCAGAGAATAAGCTACGTCGGCCCGGAAGCCGTGACCGACCCCAAAATGCGGGCCGAGATCTTACGGTCGGTGCGCATCGGCACGCCCCGCGCCGAGAGCCAGGCGGTGCGCGCCCATGTGCCGGCGGTGTTCTGGTCCTTCGTCAATGCCTGGAACGATGTCTTCATCGACGGCGTGGTCGATCACGGCCTCAAGGAGCTGTGCCGGCTCTATGTCGCCCAGTCGGTCAAATGCGAATATTGCGCCTCCCAGCGATCGAGCAAGTCGAAAGAGTTGGGCACGGTGGAAGACGATGTCCGCGAGCTGTTGAATTTCGAGAAGACCGACCGCTTCGACGGCCGCACCAAGGCGGCGCTGGCCCTGACCGAGGCCATCACCTGGGACCTGGACGCCGACGATGGGCTGTGGCAACGGCTCCACGACCACTTCACAGAGCCGGAAATCGTCGAGCTCGGCTTCTTCGTCGGCCTCACCATGGGCCAGCAGCGCTTCAACCGCACGCTGAATTTAGACCAGCATCTCGGCAAGACCGGCTTCGAGGCCGCGGCGAATTCTTAAGCCATGGCTGACACCAACAAAGACGGCGGACGGCTTGGGCAAGTGGTGGGCCATAGGTCCATCCCCTCAAGTTGACTCGCCCCAATGACTGTGGGATGTAGGGGAAATTGCCCTGAAGGCCCCGGGCGCCCTTGAGCGCGGCCGGCGGTCCCGGGAATGGAGGACAACGCCATGGCCTTGGACCTGGACGATCCCAAGGAGATCAAGGAGAGCGGGCGGGTCATCACGCTTTATCCCGCCGAAGAGCTGCCGATCACGAACAAATACTAAGAATCCCGCAAGCATTCCCGCTTGCGCAAGGCGCCCCCGCCATCGAGGGAGCGCGTACGGGTGAACCGAGACCATGACCGATAACAAAAAGAGCCAAAACAACACCGAGCCAAAGCCCACCGCCGCCAACGACGACATCGGCGAGGAGACGCGGCTCAAGCTGTTCAAGGCCCTGCTCGAATGCCGCCATTTGGAGAAGCGCGCCTATGATCTGTTCCTGCAGAACCTGATCAAGGGCACCAGCCATCTCGGCCTCGGCCAAGAAGCCGTCGCCGCCGGCTTCGGGGTCTCCATGAAGCCCGACGACTATACCTTCTGCACCTATCGCGGCCACAACCACACCTTGGTGCGCGGCGTATCGATGACCGGCATCTTGGGCGAGCTGATGGGGCGTGAGTGCGGGCTGATGGCAGGCAAGGGCGGGTCCATGCATCTCACCAGCGTCGAGCACGGCGCCATGGGGTCTTACGCCATCATCGGCGCCCATCTGCCGGTCGCCGCCGGCGCCGCCTGGTCGGCCCAGCACCTGGGCACCGGCCAGGTCGCCACCTGCTTCTTCGGCGACGGCACCACCAATATCGGCGCCTTCCATGAGGCCCTCAACCTGGCGGCGGTGTGGAAGCTGCCGGTGGTGTTCGTCTGCGAGAACAACCTCTATATGGAATACACCGCCATCGAGGATGTCACCGCGGTCAAACACCCCGCCGCCGGCCGCGCCGCGTCCTATGGGCTGGACGCCATCGTCATCGACGGCAATGACGCCGACGAGGTCTACCGCACCGCCGAGGCTGCCCACGCCAAGGCCCGCGCCGGTGACGGCCCCACCCTGATCGAGGCCATGACCTACCGCCATGGCGGTCATTCCCGCGCCGATCCCGCCACTTACCGCCCCGATGGCGAGTTGGAGGCCTGGCTCGCCCGCGACCCGGTGCCGCTTTACCGCCAAAGATTGCTCGATTTCGGCATTGCTGAGACCATCATCAAGACCATGGAGGATGAGACCATCAAAGCGGTGGATGAAGCGACGGAAGCCGCCAAGGCCTCGCCAATGCCGTCCACCGATGTCACCCGGACCGAGCTTTGGGCCGATGGAGGATCGTCATGGCGGAACTGACCTACCGCGACGCCGTCGCCGCCGGCATCGCCCAGGAGATGGAGCGCGACGCGAGCGTCGTCTTCCTGGGCGAGGACATCGCCGCCGCCGGTGGCGTGTTCAAGGCGACGGTGGGCCTTTTGGAACGCTTCGGCCCCGACCGGGTGCGCGACACCCCGATCTCCGAACAAGCCATCGTCGGCGCCGCCATGGGCGCGGCGATGACCGGGCTGCGCCCCATCGCCGAGATCATGTTCTCCGACTTCTTAGCCGTGTGCTGGGACATCATCGCCAACCAGATCGCCAAGCAGCGCTACATGACCAACGGCCAGGTCACCATCCCCCTGGTGATCCGCACCGGCAATGGCGGCGGCGTGCGGTTCGGCGCCCAGCATTCCCAGAGCGTCGAGAACTGGGCCATGGCGATACCGGGGCTAAAGGTGGTGGCGCCGTCGACCCCGGCCGACGTCATGGGCCTGATGGCCGCCGCCATCCGCGACCCCGATCCGGTGATCATGTTCGAACACAAGGCGCTCTATGCGGTCAAAGGCGAAGTCCCCGACACCGAACATGTCGATGAACTCGGCACCGCCAAGGTGTTGCGCCAAGGCTCAGACGTCACCATCGTCGCGCTCGCCGCCATGGTGCCCAAGGCGCTGGCGGCGGCGGAACAATTGCAGGCCGAGGACGGCATTTCCGCCACCGTGGTCGATGTGCGCTCCTTGGTGCCGCTCGACACCCAGACCATCTTCCGCGAGGTCAAACACACCGGGCGCCTGGTCACCGTCGAGGAGAACCCCAGGCTCTGCGGCTGGGGCGCCGAGATCGCGTCCTTGATCGCCGAGGAATGCTTCTATGACCTGGACGGCCCGATCCTGCGAATAACCACGCCCCACATCCCGCTGGCCGCCGCCGACAATCTGGAAGATCACATGATCCCGTCGGCCGCGCGCATCGTCGATGACATCCGCAATGCCTGGGATTAGGCGAAGC